>DATATI010000055.1 GCA_036268875.1 Polyangia bacterium
GCGTCATCCGACGCCTTGGTGATGCGAAAGCCTGAAGACAGTTTGGCCAGCGAGCTGTTCAGATCAGTCTCGCTGCTCATCAGGTTCTTCTGGGCTTCCAGTGACGCTACGTTGGTTTTGATTGACATCGACATGGGCGAATCTCCTCGCGGGTACTCCCGCTTTTTTTGTTTCTCCCGCTTGGGCTCGCGACGTCGTCGCTTCAGCAATCCTTTCGGCACGCGAGCGGGCCGACGATAAGGGGCCTTACGTAAATTCCTGTGGAATCGTCCGGGTATAGGTCTTTGTGGCAGAAGGCCCGACGAGCGCGCCGGTCGTCACCACGAAGCCGCACGAGAGCTGCACGAAGCAGGAACGACGCTCCGGCAACCAGGCGCTTCTGGCTTGGCGCTCCGCGGACGCGCGGGCACGGAACCTGCCAACAGGTTATCCGGGCTCAGTCTTAAGTGGACAACAGCGGCACTGGCTGGCCTGCGTGCTGTCTGAAGAAACGTCGAAGATCACCGACCCTTGCCCGGTCTGCTGCCCGCGTCCCTCTCCCGGTGTCCCTGGCGCTCCCGTTCAATCCCACCACCCGCAGCCCACCCGTGCCGCCCCTCTCGGTACCCGATGCCAGGCAAGGATCGGTGTTTCTCTTCGGACTTTCCTATCGGCACCGCGCCAAACTTCTTCAGTACAAACTCGCGAAACAGTGCGAGCGCCCGCGCAGCGACGACGGCATGATGACGCCATGTCTTCGCCGACCACGATGACCATTCGTCGCGCCACGCGCGCCGATCTGCCGGCGCTTGGTCGGCTGGGCGCGCACCTGGTGCGTCTGCATCACGCGTTCGATCCCGATCGCTTCATGGCGCCGCGGCCCGATTCGGAAGGCGGCTATGCCTGGTTCTTGGGCACGCAGCTAGAAGAGGCAGACGTGGTCATCTTCGTCGCCGAACAGGACGGCGGCGTGGTGGGCTATGTCTACGCCGGCCTGGAACCGATGTCGTGGAAAGAGCTGCGCGAGCCGGCGGGGTTCATCCACGACGTGGTGGTGGACGAACCGGCGCGCGGCCACGGCGCGGGCGCGCGCCTGGTGCAGGCGGCGGCCGATTGGCTGGAAGCGGCCGGCGCGCCGCGCGTGATGCTGTGGACGGCCGAGAAGAACCAGACCGCTCGCCAGCTGTTCGATCGCCTGGGATTTCGCCCGACCATGGTCGAGATGACGCGCGAGAAAAATCGGCCCTAACAACAATTGTTGGGTCGTCAGTCGTCAGTCGTCGGTCGCGGCGGTCGCGTCGCCTCTGACGGCAGCGGCCAGCACCAGGTCAAGGTGAGCCAGGAGCTCGGTGTTGCCGTCTTGCCGATAGCCGTTCAGGCAGCGCGCGAAATCCGGCAGCCGCTCCAAGAACTGACCCAGGTTCACCGCGGTCAGCTCTTCGGCGCACAAGCCGAAGCCTTCCGCTTCCAGGTAGCGCGCATTCAGAAGCTGCTCGAACTGTTTGCCCACCGGCACGGCCAGCATCGGGCGCCGCAGATAGACCGCCTCGCCCATCAGCGTGAAGCCGCCGCCGGCGATCACGCCGCGCGCGGTGCGCAGATCGTCGACGAAGCCGACCTCGCTGAACGGGCGATAGCGCAGGTTGCCTTCCACCACCTCGGTCTGCAGATCGCGGCGCAGTCCATAGAGGCGGCACTCGAGCCCGCAGCGGGCCAGGAGCTCTGGAAGCGCGCTGTTCGACGTCGACGTCTGGTACACCAAGAGGTGCTGGCCTTCGCCCGGGCGCGCCGCCAGGATCTCCGGCCGCAAGATGGGCGGGTGCAGCGAGGTGCGCGGCTTGCGCACCGGCGGATAGAAGAACGTCGTGATGAGATAGTGAAACGCCCCCGCCACCTTCGCCTTGACGATGGCCTTGGCCAGTCGAAAGTCCACCTCGTGCCCGCGCAGGATCCCGGGCGCGTGCGTGCAGCGGTTCAGCATCTGGATGTTGTCCAGGGAGATCACCGGCAGGCCACGGTGCTTGGCGAACAGATAGCTCCAGCTTTCAAAGTCCGAGATGACCACGTCGGGCGCGAAACGTTCGGCGACGTCAAAGTAGGCGCGCACGTTCTCGGGCCAGCCGTGCACCGCGCCCTTCACGTTGGCCAGCAGCGTGCGAAAGTTGTCTACCTCGTTGTCTTCATAGACGATGCTGTAACCCCAGATGCGTTTGACTTGCGGCCCGTGGCCCAAGCGAAGGCCCGCTTCCTTGGCGCGAGCCTGCAAGTAATCGTACGCGCGCCCCGACACCACCACCTGGATGTCGTGCTTTTCGCTGAGATGATCCAGCACCACGCGCGATCGCATGGCGTGCCCCATCCCCTCGCCCACCACGCCGTAGAGAATCTTCATCGCCGGTGGGGCACAGTTTAGCGAGAAACGCAGCCGCCGGTGTTACCAGCCGGCCGCCCCAATTTTCCCCGCTGAATTTAGTTCGGGCTGCGCGCCTGGCCGCTCAGCTTCTGAACGATCTCCCAGGAGTGCATGCCGTACTTCCAGCAGATGGCGTCTTCGACGGTCGCCAGCTTGAAGCCGTGCGTCGCCAGATAGCCGGTCTTCGGATCGAACAGCATGGGAACGGCGTCCTTGGTCCATGGGAAGGTTCCGTGCATCAGCACCACGCCCCAGCGCGTGCCCGGGCCGGTTCCGATCAGCTGCACGACATTGTTGAAGATCTGCTGGCCGGTGAAGCAAGGCGCTGTCGCCACCGAGTCGTCGCAGGACGAATCGAGAGAGTCCATGTGCCAGCCGACCTCGACGGCGAACTTGGCCACGTCGGCCGAGACCTGAGCCAGGCCCGTGCCCTGCGCCTGGTAGGGCTCCCCGAACGGCGCGCGGAAGCGCGTCAGGTGCGGGCGGCCGCCGTAGGACAGGCGGCTGACCAGATCTTCGACGCCGTTCAGCTCGTCGGTGCAGCTGGGCTTGGTGGTGTCGGTGCAGCCGGTGGGAATCGAGATCATCGTTGGCGGATTGGTCGAATCGTCGGTGATGATGTCGGGCATCAAATCCATGCCCATGTGGATGTGATGGATGGTGTGGTTGGCCACGTTGTGGTTGGTGAGGATGTCGGTCAGGGTGGCCAGACAATCATCATCCATCGAGATGTCGCCGCACCAGTTGTTGGTGTTGACGAAAAAGTCCGCGTGGATGTTGTTCGTCTTGAAGAAAGCCAAGATCGCCTTGGTGTTATTGCCGGGGCCGTAAACTTTATATGTCGGATCCGACGGGTCGGTCGTGCCATCGGGCACGTCGTCGAAGGTCGGGATGATGGTGTCGTTCGGGATGTACATGGGCTGCAGCTCGAAACCGATCTGCGGCACGTTGGTCAGGTCGAACGTCGCCGCTGTGCCGAGCGCCTTGCACATCGGGTTCTGGCAGGTGCCTCCTGCACAGCCGTCGCCGGTCAGCGCCTTGCCCCCGACGATAGTTCCACCGGTTCCGGCGTCGCCGCCGCTGGTGCCGCCGCTGCCGGTGTTCCCGCTGCCACCGCTGCCGCTCTTGCCACCCGAGCCGCTGCCGCTGGTGCCACCGCTGCCCGAGCCGCTGCCGCCGCTGCCGCTGGTGCCGCCGCTGCCAGCGTTGTTGTTACCGCCGGAGGATCCACAGCTGGCCAGCAGCATCGTGCACGCCATGACCGACAGCCGCTGAAATGATCGCCTCATGTTCATTTGTATGACTCTCACCTTCGAAGATGGGGATGGGTAGGCGCGCGCGGCTCGGTGCGAGCGGGGCGCGCGGCTTGAACGCGTGAAGGCTAGCGTGGCCTCGCCAGCGCCGAAAACGTTTTGAGCTATCGGTCGTAAATTTGAGCATTTTTGAAATGGGCCGCCAGCCGGATCGCTTGACCCACTGGCGTGCTCTCACTAACGTCAGCCCACTTAACGCTGTCTTGTCATGCACACCCGCAGGAGGCTTTTCATCATGACGTCCGCGACTTCAACCCGCCAGCTGGCGCTGGCAATTTTCCTGGCCGGCGCCCTCTGCGCCGGCTGCGGCGGCAGCAGCTCGAACAGCGGGCCGGACGGAACCACCACGCCCAAGCTCGCCTTCGGCAGCCACACGGCGATGTACACCGCCGGTGTCATTCGTCCGAGCGGCAACCAGGACGACCTGGACGCCGCGGTGAAGACGAAATACCAGGAATGGAAAGCCCGCTATTTGATCCAGGGCTGCGGCGGCTATTACGTCTGCGCCGCCGACGTGCCGGGCGCCTGCGTGAACGACGGCCTCGCGCTGACCAAGAATGGCGGTATCGGCCCCGACGGTCAGCCGCTGGACCAGACCATGACCGTCTCCGAGGGACACGGCTACGGCATGTTGATCGCCGTGCTGATGGCTGGGCTGGAACCAGACGCCCGCACCATCTTCGACGGCTTTGTGACGGTGCGAAAAAAATTCCCTAGTCCCTACAACGCCAACTTGATGGCCTGGCAGATGAACGCCGGCTGCACCGGGCCGGCCCCCGAGGACAACGACGCCGCCACCGACGGCGATCTGGATTCGGCCTTTGCGCTGCTGCTGGCCGAGCAGCAATGGGCCAGCCCAAAGTATGGCCAGCAGGCCCGCGACGTCATTCAAGCGGTCAGCGATCGCGAGATGAACCCCACCACGCACCTGCCGTTGCTGGGTGACTGGGCCCTGCCCACCGATGAACCCGAGATGGGCATCCAGGACTATTACGCCACCCGCCTGTCCGATCACATGACCGATCACTTCCGTAGCTTTCAGAAGGCCAACATGAACGGCGGCTTCGACTGGGGCGCGGCGGTCACCGGCGTTTACGATCTGATGGACAAGATGCAGACGACGTACGCGCCGATGACGGGCCTGGTGCCGGATTTCGTCTCCGACACGAACACCGCCACGCCAATGCCGATCTCGGTCGACTACGCCGACAACGTCCTCGGCGAGGATCTGACCACCAACTACGACTACAACTCCTGCCGCGTGCCGTGGCGTCTCGGCACCGACTACATCATCAACGGCGAGGCCAAGGCCAAGACGGTCCTGACCAAGATGAATGACTTCATCAAGATGACGACCAAGGGCGACCCGACGATGATCCTCGACGGATACAGCTTTGCCGGCGTGCCCCACAGCGACGCCGGCCCGAACGGCTGCTTCACCGGCAGTTTCGGGGTGTCGGCGATGATCGACAGCTCGAATCAGGCCTGGCTGGACGCCATCTGGAAGAACCTGGTGACCACCCCGGCCGACGACTATTACGGCGACACCATTCGCCTGATCTCGATGATCATCATGTCCGGCAACTGGTGGAATCCATAGCGCCCGGCGGACCGACCGCGATAAAAAGACGCGGCATGAAGAACCGGAACCGCATGCGTGCGGTCGCCCTCCTGGACGCCCAGACGGCGCTGCTGACCGATCAGGAAAACCAGATCGACCTGCAGGTCGGCGAGGTGTTCGGACTGGGCGCTGAGCTGTCCGATCACCCGGTCGCCGCCCCCTCCGCTCGCCCACCGGCGGCGCCGCCGCCGCGCTAGCCAAGGGCCGACGGCCTTCACCCCACGACCGAACCGAGCGATCGCGATGGCGTTGCACGGAACCACCCTCACCGCCGCCGGCGCCGACCGCGTCCGCGCCGGCCACCCACAAGTCCCGCTTTCCGATCTGGCGCCCGGCCCGGCGCTGGATCCGGGGCGGCCGGTGCGTTTGTTTTCCACCGTCGGCGAACCGCTGGCGGCCGGCGTGGCCGATCCCGAAAACGAACTTCTGCGCATCTGGGCCGACGCCGACGCCTTGACCGACACGCGCGCCTTCGATGCGGCGTTCTTTCGCGCCCGCGTCAGTCAAGCGCTGGCCTTGCGCCAGACGCTGGGCCTGGCCGACGGCGTTTCGGCTTACCGCCTGATCAACGGCGAGGGCGATGGGCTGTCCGGGTTGTCGGCGGACATCTACGGCCCGTACGTCGTGGCTACGGCGTTGT
The DNA here is from genome assembly GCA_036268875.1 of Polyangia bacterium. Taxonomy (GTDB): domain Bacteria; phylum Myxococcota_A; class Polyangia; order Fen-1088; family Fen-1088; genus DATKEU01. Next base: position 5,967 of record DATATI010000055.1, read on the forward strand.
CGCGCGGCCTCACCGGCCACGCCCGCTCACTGGCCGACGCGGCGCTGGCGGTGTTCGCCGACGCGGGCTTGCCCCTGCTGGGCGGCGTGATCAAGGCGCGCCTCAAAGCGCAGGCCGCGGGGCCGGAGCGGGCCGAGCGGGCAAAAGATCAGATCATCGGCCAGACGCCGCCGGAAAAATTGATCGTGCGCGAAAACGATGTCCCCTACGAAGTGCACCTGCGCGGCGGCATCAACGTCGGCTTGTTCTCGGACATGCGCCAGCACCGCGCCGGCCTGCACCGCTTCGTGCGCGGGCGGCGCGTGCTGAACACGTTCGCCTATACCGGCGCGCTGTCGCTGGCGGCGGCGCGGGCGGGCGCGGCCAGCGTGGTCAGCGTGGATCTCGCCGCCGGGCCGCTGCGCTGGGCGCGAGAGAACTTCCGCCTCTCCGCGATCGATCCCGAGGGACCTGCCTTTCGCTGGGAGTCGACCGACGTCTTTCGTTTTCTCGACGGCGAAGCCGGGCGCGATGGACGTTATGACGTGATCATTCTGGATCCCCCGACCGTGTCGGGCGCGGGCCCGAGCTCGTGGGCGGCCAAGCGCGATTATCCGGAGCTCATCGCCGCCGCCTGCGCGTTGTTGCCGGACGCGGGCGGGCACCTGTGGGTTTCGGCCAACAACCACCGTGGCACCAGCGTCCTCAAACACATCGACGCCGGATTGGCCCTGGCCAAGCGACGCGGCGCCATCCTCGAGCTCGGCGGCCTGCCGCCCGATTTTCCCACCCCGACAAACTGGCCGGCGGCCCGCTACCTGGAGGTCTGCCAGCTGCGCGTGGGCGAGCGATGACCGACGCCGAAACCGCCGCGGCTTTCTTGCTTGAACGCCTGCGCGCGGCGCGCGGGCCGCTGTGGGACGAAGGCGCCGCGCGCATCGCCAGCGACGGGACCGCGTCGGGACCGGCGCTGCAGGTGGTGGCCGCGCGCCGCCTTCGCGGCGTGCCCGAGTCGGTGGCGCGCGGCCTTTTGGCCTGGGATCGCGGCCAGCGCCCGGTGGATCTGTGCTTCGCCGTTCCGACGGCGCGGGAGGTGCTGGCCCGCCAGGCCCGTGGACGGCGTTACGTCTGCTTGCTTGACGACGCGACGGCGCGCGGGCACGGCGATCCACGCCACCCCGACGGGCTGACCTTCCTGCTGCACGATCTCTGTCACCTGGAAAAATTTATCGCCCCGGAACACCACGCCGGCCAGGTGGGATTCTTTCGCCGCGTCGAACGCGCGCTGGATGCCGGCCCCTTCGCCGCCCTGCAAGACAATTTCGACAATGCCTGGCGCGCTGATCGCGATTACGTCATCTCGGACATGAACGGCTCGGCGATCTTTCTGTTCGCGGCGCTGAAGATGAAATTGAACATGGCCGTGCGCCGCCAGCTGGCCGCCGCCGGACGGCCGGCGCCCGCCGGTGGGCCGCTGACGCCTGACGAACGCGCCGCCGCCGCGCCTGCGCTGACCACGCTGCTGCAGGCGATGGGCTTGCCGGACGCCTTGCACGCCGGCGCGCACGCCGTCTCCACCCGTCGCGATTCGCCCGCCGAGGCCCGGCGCCTGCTGGACGACTTCGAGGCCGAGGGCGCCGCGACGCCGGGTACAATGGCCTAGCTTGTCCGCTCCCGCGCTGTCACCTGCCACCCGCGCCGCCATCGAAGGGTGGACGCGCGCGCCCGCGCCCCTGCTGTTGACGGGCGGCGTGCAGAATTATGCCTGGGGCCAACGGAACGCCGCCGCGATCATTCCTCGTTTGCTCGGCGTCGCTGCCGAATCGGATCGTCCCTACGCCGAGCTGTGGTTGGGCGCGCATCCCGTGCTGCCGGCGACGGTGACGGTGAACGGCGTTGTGGTGAACCTGATCGATCTGATCGCCGCGGCGCCGGCGTTCGTGCTGGGACAGACTTGCCTCGAGACCTTCGGACCGCAGTTGCCGTTCTTGATGAAGGTGCTGGCCGCGGCGCACCCGCTGTCGATCCAGGCGCATCCGAATCGGGCTCAAGCCGAGGCTGGCTTCGCGCGCGAAGAGGCCACCGGCATCCCGTTGCAGGCCGCGCACCGGATGTACCGCGACCGCAACCACAAACCCGAGCTGATCGTGGCGCTGGACGAATTCGTCGCCTTGAAGGGCTTTCGCCCCGTCGAAGACATCCAGGCCACTTTCGCCCGCGCCCCCGAGCTGGCGCCGCTGTTGCGGGCGCCCGCTCCGCCGACCAGCGACGGCGTTGACGCCCGGTCCGCCTGGTTGCGGGCATTGTTCACGCACCTCTTGTCGCCGGCGGCGGTCGAGGTGGACGTTGCGCTGGCGGCCTGGCTCCGCCGCCTTGAAGTGGAAGACCGCGCCCAATCGCTTTCCGACGGGCAACCCGCCTACTGGGTCCGGCGAGCGGCGCAGACACTGGGCGCGGCGACCGCCGCCACCGCGGCGCCCGATCGCGGCCTGCTGGCGTTCTGCCTTTTGAACCTTGTTCACCTGCGCCCCGGACAGGCGCTGTTCCTCGGTCCCGGCGACCTGCACGCGTACCTGGAAGGCAGCGGGATCGAAGTGATGGCCAACTCCGACAATGTCCTGCGCGGGGGCCTCACGCCCAAGCCCATCGACGTGGAGGCGCTGATCGCCACGCTGACCTTCGACGCCGGCACGCCGCAGATCCTGAACGCCGCCGCCGACGGGCACTACAACACGCCGGCCAAGGAGTTCGTCACCGCCCGACTCGCCCTCCCGTCTGGTGGCGTCGTCACCCTCACCGGCGCGCGCGGCGCCGACATCGTGCTGCTGCTCGAAGGTCACGGCCAGCTCGCCGACACACTCGCTCGGGCTGGCCAGGCGTTCTTGATCCCGGCCGGCCTCGGTTCCTACCGCCTCACCGCCGGCGACACCGGGCTCCTCGCCTTTCGCACCACCACCGCCCCGCCTCATGATTGGTCACTTCTGCCAAGGTGATCCCGTTACGCGCGCGGCGAAGGTCAGCAACCCGATTGGCGGGGGCTACAAACGGAAGAATCCGCCTTCCTTGCGGCCCAGCAGCGCCCGCGCGCAGGCCACGGCGGCGATCAGGAACGCCATCGCCCACAGCCCCAGTGCCGCCGCCAGCGATCGCCCGTCACCCAGCAGTTGGGACAATTCGTAAATCGCCTTGGTGACGGGGAACGTCGCCTGGCGCTGAGCGAGAATCAGCGAATCCGAAACCTCCAGCATCGACAGCGCGAAGGCGAACACGCCCCCCGCCAGAAGGTGCGGCGTCAGCAACGGTACCGTCACGCGCGCCAGTCGGCGCAGCGGCCCGGCGCCCAGGCTGGCCGCCGCCTCTTCCAGCGTCACGCTGATCTGGGTCAGGCCCGCCGCCGCCGAGCGCACCACGAACGGCAACCGCCGCACGGCATAAGCCATCACCAAGATCGCCGTGGGATCGACCAGCGGATTCAAGAACGACAACGGGCGACCGTCCCGCGTGACAGCCAGATAGCCGAAGGCCATCACCAACCCCGGGATGGCCAGCGGCAACATCGCCCCGGCGTCCAGTAGCACCGCCCAGCGCGACCGCGCGCGCACCACCAGAAAAGCGATCGCGCCCCCCAGCACCAGATCCAGCAGCGTCGACAGCGTCACGTAGCGCAGGCTGTTGCCGATCGACGGAATCACCATTTCGTGGCCGACCGCCGCGCGGAAATGCGCCAGGGTCAACCCGGCCGGCCACACAGTGCCGTACCAGTCGCGCGCCAGGGCCAGCAGCACCACCGCGACGTTGGGCAGCGCCGCTCCGCCGACCGCCGCGCCCAGGATCGCTGCCGCCAGCGCCTGGCCGGCCGGCGACAAACGCCGCGGTACTCGCTGCCGCGCGCCCTTGGCATTCACCACGCCGCGCGTGCGACCGATCAGCCAGCGCGTCGCCGCGTACAGGGCCACCGTCGCCACCAGCAGCACCACCACCAGGGCGAACACCAGCGGGTTGCGCCCGATGTCTTTCAGGCCGGTGAAGATCTGCACCGAGGTCACACGCTGAAAATCGCAGATCAGCGGCACGCCCAGCTCGGTCAGGCCGGCGATGAGCACGATGCTGGTGGCGGCGAAGACACTGGGCAAGATGGCCGGCAGCGTGACCTTGCGAAACAGGCGCAGGCCGCGGCAACCCAGCATCGCGGCGGCTTCTTCCATCTCGACGTTGACGTTGGCCAGCGCCGCCTGCACGTTCAGAAAAACGATCGGATAAAGGTGCAGCGCGGTCAGCGCCACCACCACGCCGAAACGCCCGCGGCGCAGCCAATCCACCGGGTGCGCGGCATCCAGCGCGCCCAGCTTGATCAAAAAAGCGTTCAGCGCGCCGGTCTGTCCCAGAATCTGCCGGATGCCCACCGCGCCCACGAACGGCGGCACCATCAGCGGCAACGGCACCAGCGCGCCCAGCCAGCGACGGCCGGGAAATTCCCAGCGTTCAATCAACACCGCCACGCCGATGCCAACAGAGCCGGCCAGCGCCGTGGCAAAGACCGCGACGCCGAGCGCATTGACGAAGCCTTCGCGGTAGATGGGATTGCGAAACACGCTGCCGAGATAGGCCAGCGTGAAATGCCCGTTGGCGTCGACCACCGCGCCGCGCACGCTGTCGGACAGCGGCCAGAACAAAAACAGGAACAGCACAGCGGCGCACCCGATCAACATGGCGGCCACGCCGGGGCGGCGACGCGGGCGGTTCATCGTCCGGCCTCGGCCAGCGCGATCACCTGGCGATACTGCTCGCGAAATTTTTCGACCAGGCGGCGCGACCAGTCTGCCTCGACCAGCGGATCGGCCGCGCGCAGCGCGGTCAACAGCGGACCTTTCGCCGTCGGGTAGTCGACCTCCGACACGTCGTCGTAAAGCGCGGTCGCCCGGGGCGGAAAATGCGCAGCGACGAGCGACCGGTAGGCGGCCTTCAGTTCATCCTCGGTGTCCACGCACATGGCGCGCACCACGAAGGCGATGGTACCGAACAACGGCCCGGTCGCCTCCTCGTGATATTCCAGGCGGCCGGCCGGAGCGTAGGGATTTTCGCCCAGCGGCGCCCGCCTTTCGGCGAAGGCGTCGCCGTACAGCGCCGGCAGGATGGGCAAGCGAGCGAGCGTGTATCGTTGCGGACCACCGGGCACGCCGCGCCGGAAGGACCACAGCTTCTGTCCTTCATCCGACAGCACGAACGCCATGAACGCGACGGCCAATTCGCGGTGGGGCGCCCCGCGAAGCAGGCTGATCGGATCGGCGTCGATGACCGTCTCGCCGGGCGGGGCGACGTAGCCGACGCGATCCGAATAGCCGTCCTCGGCCAAGAATTCACGCTGAAAGCGTCCGTAGTAATCGATGCAGGTCCCCATCGCCGCGTCACCGGCGGTGACGTCCAACGCCACCTTGACCGCCGAATCGGTGAAGTAGCGCGCGTTGCCGCCGATGCGCCTGATCAGCCGCAAACCGTTGGCCCAGCCGTCGACCACACCGGCGCGCTGCATTTCGCTCTGAATGATGATCTCGAACGCCTTGGTGGCGGTTCCGCTCTTGCCGGGATCAGCCAGACCGATCTCACCGGCCAGGCGCGGATCGGCCAGCGCCCGCCACGACGTCGGCGTCGGCAGCCCCAGCCGGGCCAGCGAATCGTGGTTGAAACAAATCCCGAAGCTGGCCACGCACGATCCCACCCAGCGCCCTTGCCGATCCCACATCACCTGCCCGCCGATCTGTTGCGGGATGCCGGCCGGGCCGAACAGCTCGGGGTGGGCGCTGACCAGGCCGGCGTCGACCAGTCGACCGGCGCGAGCGTGGCGGACGTGCTCGACGCTGCCGCCCCCGAAAAGCAAATCCAGGCCGCAGCCGACCTCGGACCGCAGGAACGCGTCGCGCGCGGCGGTCGCCTCTGCCAGGGGCGATGGGCTCGGCGACATGAACGATGACGCCACCGTCGCCGACCAAGGCCGGCGGAGATCGTGGGTCCAGTAGCGCTGGAACGCAGCCGTGTATTCCGAACCAAGGAAGCGGGCCACCTCCGCCGTGCCCCCCGGCGTGCGCCAGTCGATCTCCACGCGCCGGCCCTGCGTCGCCATGAAGGCCCGGAAGGCGCGGCCAAACTCATAGCGAATGGCCTCGTTGTGCGGCGTGATGATCACCAGGCGCTCGGCGCCCGCGGCGGCGGCGCGCTCGACCACGCGCGGCCGAACGACGAACGGCAGCGCCACCACCGCCACCAGCGCGACGAAGGCCGGCAGTCCGCGGGTCATCGCGCCCCGGCGAGCTCGGGCGGCGCTTCTTCGAACGGCAGCAGCACCACGTCGGCGGGCGAAAGGCGCGCGGCGACCTCTGCGCCGCTGCCGGCGCGCGAAAGGCCCGGGTTCAGCTCGAACACCGACAGCGGCTGCTCGCCCACCATCAACTGGTGCTCGGCGATCTCGCCCAGGTATGTGCTGCCGATGCAGCGTCCGCGCACCAGGTTGAACCCTTCGGCGCCGATCTCGTCGGTCACCAAGCGGAACGATTCGGGCCGCAACGACAGCCAGACCTTGTCGCCGACCGCGGGCTCGAACGTCTGGGCCCGCGCCGCGCGCAGCTCGCCCAGCGCGCAGTCCAGGCGAATCGCCTCGGGCTCGATCGACCGCACGTGGCCGGCGATCAAATTCGTCTCGCCGATGAACGACGCCACCGCGTGCGAGCGCGGCCGGCGGTACACGTCGGCGGGCGTGCCCACCTGCAAAAGACGGCCTTCCTGCATCACCGCCACCCGATCGGCGACGGCCAGCGCTTCTTTCTGATCGTGCGTCACGTAGATCGTCGTCAAGCCGAACGACTTGCAGATGCGGCGGATCTCCTCGCGCATCGATCGGCGCAGCTGGGCGTCCAGGCTGGCCAGCGGTTCGTCCAGCAGCAAGCAGCGCGGCCGCACCACCAGCGCGCGGGCGATGGCCACCCGCTGCTGCTCGCCGCCCGACAGCTCGTCGATGCGGCGGCGGCCGAAGCCGCGCATGTGGGTCGAATCCAGGGCGGCGTCGACGCGAGCGGCGATCTCACTCTTGGGGACGCGCTGCTCGCGCAAACCGAAGGCGACGTTCTCAGCCACCGACAGGTGCGGCCAGAGGGCGAAACTTTGGAACACCATCCCGGCGTTGCGGGCGTGGGGTGGCACGCGGGTGACGTCGTCGTCGCCGAAGTGAATGCTGCCTTCGGTCGGCGTGACAAAGCCGGCCACCGCGCGCAGCACCGTCGTCTTGCCGCAACCGCTCGGCCCCAAGAGCAGCATCAGTTCTTGCGGCGCCACGTCCAGGTCGACGCGCTGAACCGCGGTGGCGTCGCCGTAATGAACGCCAAGATTGCGAATGGCCACGCCGATCATGCGGGACGCCATCATAGGCGCCCGCGCCGGCGCAGCAAGGGCGGCGGATCGTTGCATTTAAGGCCAATTCGTGTGAAATCAAACCGTCGGCCCGGGAGCAAGGAACGCCGCGAGAGAGACTTCTCGCAGCGCGCGAGGCGGGTGAGTGGAGCGATTGCTGGCCGTCCCACCGTTGCGACGAGGTTCGCCATGCTGAAGTCCAAGATCGTGCCGAGCAAATGGATCGTTCTTTCGTCCGCGCTGTGCATCAGCCTGGGCGCGTGCAGCAGCGCCAGCGGACCGGGCGCCGGCGCTGGTAACGACGCGGCGGCCAGCGGCAGCGGCGGCAGCACTGCTGGCGGTTCGGGCGGCACCCCCGGTGCGGGATCAGGCGGTTCAGGCGGAGCCGGCAGCGGTTCAGGTGGCAGCGTCGGCAATGGTTCGGGCGGCGCCAGCGCCACCGGCGGCAGCTCGGGTTCGGGCGGCGGCGCCACCGACGGCAGCGCGAACACCGAGGCCGGCAACGACGCGACCACGGTCCCGGTCGGCACCAAGGGCGTGCAAGCGGATCCGGGCACCGACGGCGACGGCACCATCCCGCAACCGCCGCCCTACCCGCCCGCGCCCGAGACCGTCGCCCGCAACCCGGGCGTGCCCGTCGGCAAGGTGATGCCGTATCAAATTTACGCCAGCAAGAGCGTGTACCCGGGGATGAAGTTCAATTACACGGTCTACGTGCCGGCGCAGTACCAGAAAGGCAAGCCGGCGGCGTTCATGGTCTTCCTGGACGGCCAGCACTTCGCCGGCCCCGGTACGCCCACGGCGTCCGAGGACTATCACTGGAACGCGCCCATCCTCTACGACAACCTGATCGCCGCCGGCCAGCTGCCGGTCACCATCGTCGCGTTTCAGGATCCCGGCACCAACACCGGCGTCTACCGCCGCGGCGACAACTTTCATCCCGACGCGGAAGAACGCAGCATGGAGTACGACCAGCCGAACGACGGCTACGCGCGCTTCCTGATCAACGAGTTCATCCCCGACGCCATCACCCCGAACTGGGACATCGTCGACGATCCCGACGGCTGGGGCATCGGCGGGCACAGCTCGGGCGGCATCGCGGCGATCGAAGCGTGCTGGTTCCGGCCCGACAAGTTCCGCAAGGCGCACTCGTCCAGCGCCAGCTACCCGAATACCAGCAACTTCCCCGGCGAGCCGACCTTCCCGTCGGTATTCAACACCGTCAAGCCCCCCAAACCGATCCGCATCACCATGCTGAGCGGCACCATGGACGATCCCGGTTGGTTCGCCGCCAACAACAACGCGGCGATGGTCCTGAAGACGAACGGCTACCACTACCGCTATCGCCCCGGCATGGACAACCACACCCCGCCGCTGGCCGCGATCAACGAATTCGCCGATGCCATGCGCTGGCTGTGGCGCGGGTACACGCTGCCCTGGTACTAGCGCTCGCGTTGCCAGCGCGCGCTCCCGAGGCGCAGGACGAAACGATAGGTGGGTGCGCCCCCGTCGAATAGCGATTCAACGAGCTGGCACGGGCCTCGCACCTTCGCGCCGCATGGAACTCGTCTTCGATCGCGGCACGCTTCTGCTCAAGGACGTTCCCGCCGGCGCGGAGGGAGCTGATCTGCCTGGGGTTCTCTGGGACAGCCGCGTCGGTGCCCATCGGGCACCCGCGCGCCTCGCGTACCCGCTGGCGGCGGCCCTTCGAAGGCGGGGCATCGTTTTGTCGAATGCACCCTGTCCGGGACTGGGACCACCGTCCGGATTTCGTGCGGTTGAACTGCGTCAGTACCAGGAAGCCAGTCTTGCGGCGTGGCGCCGGGCGGGACGGCGCGGGGTGGTGGTGTTGCCCACGGGCGCCGGAAAGACCCACGTCGCGCTGGCGGCGATGGCGGGCACCCGCACCTCATGCCTCTGCTTGGTGCCCACCTGTGCTCTGTTGCAACAATGGACGAACGCGATCGGGCGCGTGTACGACGGCCCCGTTGGCCGGTTCGGCGACGGGCAGCGGGTGCTCGCTCCCGTGACCGTGGCGACCTTTGCCAGCGCCTACCGCCACATGCCTGTGCTGGGCGATCGCTTCGGGCTGCTGGTGGTCGACGAAGCCCATCATTTCGGCCACGGTGTCTTCGACGAAGCGCTGGAGATGGCGATCGCGCCGTTGCGGCTGGGATTGACGGCGACGCCGATGGCGCCAGGGCCGGCCGCAACGAAGCTGGACACCCTGCTCGGGCCGACGGTTTTCGAGTTGTGTCTCCCCGATCTGACAGGAGAGTTCCTGGCGCCGCTGCAGCAAATTACCTGGCGCTTGCCGCTCGATCCGGGCGAGCGGCAGGAGTACGACGCCTTGGTGGCCGTGTACCGGCGGGCGCTGCACGCGTTTTACGGCAACCATCTGGGCGGGCGCTGGGATGACTTTGTTCGCCACGCTTCCCGCACCGACGAAGGACGTCGGGGAATCGCAGCGTGGCGTCGGGCGGCTCGGTTGCTGGCGTTCACGCACGGCAAAAGAGACGCGCTGGCGCTGCTGCTGGCGCGGCACCGACGGCAGCGCACGCTGGTCTTCGTGGCCCACAACGAGACAGCCTATGCGATCGCCCGAGAGAACTTGATCATGCCGCTCACGTGCGACATCGGACGAGCCGAACGCGAGCAGGTTCTTGCCCGCTTTCGCGCGGGCACGCTACGGGCCCTGGTGTCGGCCCAGGTCCTGAATGAAGGACTGGACGTTCCCGACGCCGACGTCGGGATCATCGTGGCGGGCCGCATGGGCGAACGCGAGCATGTCCAGCGAGTGGGGCGCTTGCTTCGCCCGGCGCCGGACAAGCAGGCGGTGGTTTACGAGCTGGTGGTCGCACAATCAAGTGAGGTCCGGCAAGCGGAGAGGAGGGGAGCCCGACTTGCTGTCCGAGGCCGATCTGCCGCTTAGGATTGTCGAGCGGGGCGCCTACTTCGACTTCCTGGGACCGCAGGACGAACCCTGGCTGCGTGTGCTCCTGGCGGAGATGGTGCGCTTCGAAGGCCGGCGGCGCCGAGAAATGGCCGAGCGCTTGGCGGAACCGTTGCCGTGCGAGGCTCCCTACTTCAAGCGCCGGGCGGCGACCCGGGTGCTCCTTCGTCTGTGGCGGCGCGAACGCGTGGCCCTGGTGCCTCCCGCGCAGGCGCGAGCGCGGCTCTTTGACGCAGCGGCGGCGGCCGCCGACTTCGACGGGGAGGCGATCCGGGCAGCGGTGGCGACGGACTTCGGCGTCGGAGAGCCGGCCCTGGCCGAATCGCTGTTCGCCGACTTACCGGGCGAGCGGGTGGTGCGGGCGCCGGAACCTTTCCCTTCGGTGGCGGAGATCGCCTTGCGCACCAATCTGGCCGTGGTGCAGTCAGCGCTGATGCGGTCATCGACGATCGAGCTGCACGTCGAGGGCGGGGTCCGCCCGATCGTCCGCCTGGCGAAGTTCCGGGGACTTTTGTGCAGCGTGGTTGAACGCGCGGTCGACGGCGCTGCGCGCGGCGAGCCGGTCATCCAGATCTCGGGACCCTTCTCGATCTTTCAACACACGCTGCTCTACGGCCGTGCGCTGGCCGAGATCATCCCGCACCTGGCTTGGTGCGCCCATTTTCGGCTGCGAGCGGCTTGTGCGTTGCGAGGCCGGATTTGCAGCGTGGGCGTTGAAAGCGGCGATCCGATCTTCCCGGCGGCGGCGCCCGCGGCCTTCGACAGTCGACTGGAGGAGTGGTTTGCCCGGGATATCCAGAAGCTGGCGCCCGACTGGGATCTGATCCGGGAGCCGGAGGCCATCCGTGCGGGAACCACCCTGGTGTTTCCGGACTTCATGCTCCGCCATCGAATCCATCCCCAACGTCGGGTGCTCATCGAGATCGCCGGCTTTTGGACGCCCGAATACCTGCGAGGAAAGATCGACAGACTTCGCCAGGCAGATCTCCCGACGTTCATTCTGTGCATCGACGATCAGCGGGCCTGCGGGCAGGCCGAACTTCCGCTGGACCTGGCTGCATCCATCGTGCGCTTCCGCAGGCGGGTCGATGCCAAGCAGGTCATGCGCGCCGTCGAGCGTCTGGTCGGTGGTATATGAGCGCGATCAGCGCGACCTGGATTGCGATGTCACATTGGAAGTGATCCCGCATGAAAGGCGAACGCGGCGCGGAAACCTACCGCTCTTTTTCCTTTGGCGAGCGCTTGCCCGCTTCGGTGCCCTTGAACGTCTTCAGGCGATCCTCGGCGTCCTGACGGGCGGGATCGCTGTGGGGCGCCGTCTCGAGATACTTCTCGAACGCTTCCTTGGCTTTTTCGTCCTGCTTGTTCTGAGAGTACAGAATTCCCAGGTCGTAGTAAGCGCTGGATAGCTTCGGGTTGTAGCTGATCGCGCGCTTGTATTCGTCGATGGCGGCGGCGGTCTCGCGCTGGCGGCGAAAGACCACGGCCAGGTCGAAGTGCAGATCGGGATCGTCGGGCTTGAGCGAGAGCGCCCGCCGCAAGGCGAAGATGGCGCCGTCCTTGTCGTCGGCCTTTGACTTCGCCACCCCCAGGTTGGTCCAGGCCTGGGCGTCGTTGGGGTGAATCTCGGTGGCTTTCTGCAGCTCGGCGATGGCCCTGGGCAGATCGCCCTTGGCTTTGTAAGCGAATCCCAGCGAGACGCGCGCCTCGTAGTCGTCGGGCTGCAGCTGCACCGCCGTCTCCAGCTCGCGGATGCCTTCGTCCAGGCGTTGCAAACGCACCCACGCCGCGCCCAGGTTGGCGTGCGACGTAGAATCCTTTGGTTGCAGCTTCACGGTGATCGCAAATTCGTCGGCCGCTTTTTGATAGTTGCCCTGGGCGCGCCACAGGTTTCCCAGGGTCAAATGCGCCGACGCATAGTCGGACCGCAATGAGATGGCCTTCTCGCACTCGCCGATCGCCTCCACCAGCTTCCCCTCGCGTTTGAGCTGCAGCGCCAGGTTGTAATGGGTGGCCGCTTCGTCAGCGCGGGCCGTTCGCGGCGCGGCAAGCAGAAGAATCGGCAGCAACGCCGCAGACGCCAGGATTACCCGAGCGCCCGTGGTCGCCGCGGTCTTACCAACCAGCCTGGCCGTGCTCTGTGGCATCGAATCCTCCTGCAAGACGTTACCACCGCCGTCAACATTCAGCGCAGGCGCACACCTTGGAGCGTGTCGCAGACTGTGCCCCGGGGTAATATTGCGGCAGTTCGATGTTTCAGTCTTTGCTGGTGACCTTTCGGGAGGGCCTTGAATCCCTCCTCATCGTCGGGGTGATCGCCGCGTACTTGCGCAAGACCAATCGCCCGGGGCTGGTGCGCGGGGTGCACATCGGTTTCGGTGTGTCGGTGGTGACGTGCCTGCTGGGCGCCTGGCTGTGGCTGCAGGTCCCCAATCAGCCGCTGATCGAAGGCATCGCCGCACTGACGGCGGCGCTGCTGGTGGGCGGGATGCTGTGGCAGATGATGCGCATGGGACGGCACCTGAAGGCGCGCATCGAATCGCGCGTCGAGCAAGTGGCCGCCGGCCACGGTCAGCGTCCGTCGGCGCGCGCGGTGGCCGGCATCGCCGTGGTGACAGCGCTGCTGGTGACGCGTGAAGGACTGGAGGCGGTCTTCTACGTCGGCGTGCAAGCGATGGCCGTGCGGGCGTCGGTGGTGCCGGGACAAAAAACTCTGGTGCTGGTCGGTGCGGTGATCGGCCTTTTCATCGCCGGCCTGCTGTCCTGGTTCTGGAGCCGCGTCAGCCACCGTCTGAACCTGGGCGTGGTGCTGAAGGTGACAGCGGTTTTTCTTGCCGTCTTTCTGGTGCAATTGCTGATCTACGGCGTTCACGAACTGGCCGAGAGCGGCGTGATCCGAGGCAGCCAAGCTTTCCACGACGCCACCGAGGTCCTGGGCCCCGACGGCCGCATCGGTCATCTGCTGTCGTACTCGCTGGTCTTCGCCCCGCTGCTGTATCTGGTCTGGGCGCGCGTGGGGAAGGCCAAAGGCCCGCGCAGCGTGGCCGTTTAAAGTGATCCCGCGTAGCGTGGCCGTCTGAGCAGCTACAGCGGCTTCGTCATCACCTCGGACAGCACGTCGTAGCCGAGGCAATGGTAGAAAGCGCGCGCGGCGTCGTTGCCCGCCCACACGGTCAGCACCAACTGTGCGCCGCCCTGGCTTTTCGCCCAGGCGGCGGCGGCGTCCATCAAACGGCGCCCGACGCCGCGGCGACGGTGCGCGGGCGCCACCACCAGGCCGTCGACGTACCCACGCCGCTCGGGAACCATCTGCGGGTCGGCGGGGGTGTCGTAGATGCGCACCAACACCGCGCCGGTGACGGCACCCGCCGTTTCGTGTTCGTCGACCAGCACCGCCACCTGCGGCGCACCCAGCAGGCGGCGCCACTCGTCGGTGGTGCGCGGTGCGGCCCGAAAAAACTTCGGCGCCAGCGCGCTGTGCAGCTCGTCGATGGCCCGCCACAGCTCGCACAGCGCCTGGCTGTCGCCGGTACGCGCGGGGCGGATCAGCTGGCCGGTTCCTCGTCGCCGTCGGCCAGCTCGACCGGAAATCGCGACAGCATGGTGCCGTGAACCAGCGCCTCGGTATCGGTCTCGGTGCGCATCTGCAGGACCTTCTCGGTCAGCCGCTCGGCCTCGTCCAGGCGGGTGGAACGAATGATCGACTTGATGATCGGGATCTGGCGCGGGGCCATGGAGAAGTTGCGCAGGCCGAGGCCCAGCAGCATCCACACCGACATCGGATCGCCGGCCATGTCACCGCACATGGCCACCTGGCCGTGCGCGACATTGGCGCCAAAGACGATCTGGCGCAAGGCGCGCAGGATCGCCGGGTGCATCGGGTGGTACAGGTAGCCGACGTGCTCGTCCTCGCGGCTGGCGGCCAGCGCGTACTGGATCAGATCATTGGTGCCGATGCTGAGAAAGTCGCACTCCTGGGCCAGCAGATCGGCGATGAAGGCGGCGCTGGGCGTCTCCACCATGGTCCCGATCGGCACCTTCGGGTCAAAGCGGATCTTCTGCCGCTTGAGCTCATCGCAGACGTCGGCGCAAATCTGTTTGGCGGCGCGCAGCTCGGCGACGCCGGAGACCAGGGGGAACAAGATCTTCACCGGTCCGAACGCCGACGCCCGGTACAGCGCCCGCAGCTGGGTGCGGAAGATGTCCTGGCGATTCAGCGAAAACCGGATCGACCGCAGGCCCATCGCCGGGTTGGTGCTGTTGGGCAGGCGCACCGACGCCGGCATCTTGTCGCCCGCCAGATCCAGCGTGCGAAAGGTGACCGAGCGGCCCCCGACATTTTTCACCGCCGCCAGGGCGTGGGCGAACTGCTCTTCTTCGGTCGGCAGCTCGGGCCGCTCCAGGTACAAAAATTCCGTGCGGAACAGCCCCACCGATTCGGCGCCGAGATCGACGGCGATGGGGATCTCTTCCAGCATTTCGATGTTGGCGGCCAGGTGGATGGGTGTGCCGTCCAAAGTCTCGGACGGCTGGTCGCGCATCGCCACCAGCCGCAGTGCCCGCCGGCGGTGAACGGCGGCGCGTTCCTTGTATCGCCGAAGGGCGTCCTCGTCGGGATCAAGAATCACCTCGCCGCGGTGGCCGTCGATCACCACCGTCATGCCCGACCACACCCGGTGGGTCAGGCCTTCCACGCCGACGACGTAGGGCAGACCCAGCGCGCGCGCCACGATGGCCGTGTGCGAGGTGCGGCCGCCGCCGTCGGTGCAAAACCCCGACGATTCCGCGCGCCCCAGCTGCGCGGCGTCCGCCGGCGACAGATCGTGGGCGATGGCGATGCTGCCCTTGGGCGCGTCCTCGGGCGAGACCGAATCGACCATACCCAAGAGGTTGCGCAGCAGGCGCTCTCCCACCATGGCGATGTCGCTGCGCCGATCGCGGAAGTACGGATCCTCGATGCGATCGAAGACCGCCTGGATCTGATCCAGCGCCCGGCGCACGGCCCATTCGGCCGATGTCTTCTCATCGCGGATCAACTTGCGCGCCTGCTCCACCAGGTGGACGTCGCCCAGCATCATGCGGTGCGCTTCGAGAATCCTGTACTGGTGATCGTCACCCTCGCGTTCGGCGATCTGCTCTTGAATGCGGGCCAGCTGGGCGTCGGTGTGGGCCAGCGCTTCGTCGAACCGCTTCAGCTCGGCGTTGACGGCCTCGGCGGCGATGCGGCGTTCGTGAACCTCGACCCGGCTGCCCAGCACGTGGGCGACGCCGATGGCAATGCCGGGCGACGCCGCAACCCCGATCAGCTTCTCCATGGGCGGCTCCCGACCGCGCGATGGCGCGCCTGCTTCACGGTTCGACGCCCTCACCAAATCCGGACGCCACGAGCTCCGCCAGCGCCACCACCGCAGACTCGGCGTCGTCGCCGATGCAGACCAGCTGCATGCTCACCCCGTGGGCCGCCACCAGGGTCAAAAGGCCCATGATGCTTTTCCCGTTGGCCTCCTGGCCGTCCTTGAGCACCTTCACCTCGGAGCGAAACTTGTTGGCGGTCTGGACGAACTTGACCGCGGCGCGCGCGTGCATGCCCAGGCGGTTGCAGATGCGGACGTCTCGTTTGGCTTCCATGGTCAGCGCGACTCTTCCTCGTGCAAGGCGACCTTGCCGGTCAATTCGGAACCAAGGCGGATCGAGCGCCGGCCCACGTCGCGCACAAGTTCTGCCATCTCGCCCGGACGCAGCTCGCGCCGGTCGATGGTGGCCAGCTTCAGCAGCATGGGCAGGTTCACGCCGCAGACGATCTCCGCCAGCCGCGTGCCGTCCATCATCGCCAGGCAGGCCTGAAACGGCGACGAGCCGTGGATGTCGACCAAGATCAAAACCCCCAGGCCGCTGTCCACCTCGTCGCAGGCGCGGCCCACGCGGCGCACGATGCCGTCGAAGTCCTCGGCCATCGACACGCCCACCGCGGTGGCCGCCGCCAGCTCGCCGACGATTCCGGCCGCTGCGGCCAGCAGACATTCGCCCGACCCACCGTGGGTCACCACCACCAACCCAACCGTTTGCTCTTTGGCCGCCGCCATTTGGTCTCCCACTCTACAGTAAGTTTACGCCGCTCGTTTACGCGGGAGCGACGGTGCGCTGAATATCGCGATGGCGAACCGACACCGGGAAATGCGCCCCCAGGCGCCGCCCCAGTTCATTGACGATGGCCACCGAGCGGTGCCGGCCGCCGGTGCAGCCGATGGCCACCGTGGCGTATGATTTGCCCTCGCGGGCGAACCCGCGCACCGACGTCTCCAGCAGCGCTTCTGCCTTGTCCACGAAGTCGCGGGTGGCCGGATCGTCCAGGACGAACCGTTTGACCGCTTCGTCCTCGCCTGACAGCGCCGACAACGTCGGGACAAAAAACGGATTGGGCAGAAAGCGAACGTCAAGGACGATGTCCGACTCCGCCGGCAACCCGTGCTTGAACCCGAACGACAGCAGCGTCACCGACAGGCCACCCTCGGCGCGGCCGTATCGTTCCTGGATCAGCGCCCGCAGCACGTGCACGGTCAAGGCGCCGGTGTCGACGACGGCGGTAGCCTCCTGGCGAAAAGGCGCCAGCTGCTCGCGCTCGGCGATCAGGCCGGCGCGGATGTCGGTGTCGGACAGCGGGTGGCGGCGGCGGGTTTCGGAAAACCGACGGATCAAGATCTCGTCGTTGGCTTCCAGATAGAGAAATTCCAGGCTATTTCCCGCTGCGCGGATGTCGGCGAAGATCTGGGTGGCGTCCTGCAGGAACTCGCCGCCGCGGGCGTCGATGCCCAGCGCCGCCCGATCGATCTCCTCGCGCGTCGACAAAAGCTCGACGAACTTGGGCAAAAGCGGCAGCGGCAGGTTGTCCGCGCAGTAGTACCCCAGATCTTCCAGCGCCCGCAGCGCCGTCGACTTGCCGCCGCCCGAAACCCCGGTGACGATGACCAGCTTCATTCCACGTCGTCCCGCCAGCGCCGCTCGCGGGCGTCGGCCAGGGCGCGATCCAGGCGCTCCTGGAATTCGCGCGCCGAGTGGTGGCCGCGCACTTGAAGAAGGCGATTGCGCGCCGCCACCTCGATCAGCGAGCTGACGTTGCGGCCCGGGCTGACCGGAATGCGCAAAAGCGGCACCGGCACTTCCAAAATCGGATACACCATCTCGTCCAGGCCCAGGCGATCGTGGCTTTCGGTCTGATCCCACTTCATCAGTTCCAGCACCAGCTCGATGCGTTTTTCGTCGCGCACCGCCGCCACGCCGAACATGTCTTTGATGTTGATGATGCCGAGGCCCCGCACTTCCATGTGGTGCTTGATGAGCTCCGAGGCCCAGCCCACCAGCACGTCGCCCGAGGTGCGGCGCACCTCGACCAGATCGTCGGCCACCAGACGATGGCCGCGCATGATCAGATCCAGGGCCGCCTCTGATTTGCCGATCCCGCTTTTCCCCAGCAGCAAGACGCCCACACCCAGAACGTCCAGCAGCACGGCGTGGATGCTGGCGGTGGGGGCCAGCTGCAATTCGAGGTGTTTTTGAATGGCGTCGATGGCCACTGACGACACCACCGGCGTGCGCAACAGCGGCACCCCGGCGCGATCGGCGACGTCCATCAGCACCGCCGGCACGTCCAGGCCCTTGGTGACCACCACGCAGGCCGGGTTCAATCCGACGAATCCTTCCACCGAGCGGCGAGCGTCGTCGTCGGACAGCGTCTGTAGATACGAGATCTCCGTCGAGCCCAGCACCTGAACGCGCTCCGGGTGCACCTGGCGAACGAAACCGGCCAGCGCCAACCCCGGCTTCTGGATCCGGTGAATGGTGATCGGCCGGCCCAGCCCCGATTCGCCCGCCAGCAGCACAAGCCGCAGTCCGGAGCTCTCATCCAGAAGCGACCGCACCGTCAGCATTGGCCGATAATTCTAGTGCAAGCCCGTCGAAATAGCGCGCGCCATCCGGCGTGGGCCCTCACTGCGACCCTCTTCCGCCAGCGGGAGAGAGTGATCGGATGTCAGCGCCTAGTACTTGGCGTCTTCGTCCGAGATGACTTTGTACATGTCGGCGTCGGTCGGCGCGGCCAGAAGACGGCGGCGGAAGTCAGCGTCGCGAAACAAGCGCGACAGGCGAGCCAGCGCCTTCAGGTGCACCCCGGTCGAGCTGGCGGGCGCCACCAGCATGAAGATCAAATGGGTGGGCTTGCCGTCGATCGATTCGAAGTCGATGCCCTCGACCGAACGGCCCAGCGCGCCGACCAGCTGGCCGACGGCGTCCATCTTGCCGTGCGGGATGGCGATGCCGTCACCGATGGCCGTCGAGGCCAGCTGTTCGCGTTCTTCCAGAACCTTGCGCAACGTCTCGCCATCGACGCCGGGCTGGTTGGCGGCCAGGTGCGCGGCCAATTCCGCCAGCACACCGGCCTTGGTCTTGGCATGGATGTTCGCGACAATTCGTTCGGGCTTTAAGAAATCGATAACCTTCATCAGCGCGCCTCCGGCGCCCGGCGGTTCCTATGAACCAGCTTCCGAGCGACCGGTCTCGATAAGACCGTAGTTGCCATCCTTGCGACGATAGAGGACCGAGATACCGCCGTGGCCGGCGTCGGTGAAGACCAAAAGTTCATACCCCAGCAGGTTCAGCTGCATCACGGCGTCCTCGACCTTCATTGAACGGGTGGTGAAGGTGGCGTCTTTAATGACGCGGTAGCCGGCCGTCGCTGCCGCGACCGGCCCCGGCGCACCCGCCGCTTTGGGCTCTAGCTCTTCGAACGGGATGATCATCTCGCGCACCGACGACGCCGGGCCGCCGTGCGGCTTGTGGTCGCGGATCTTGTCCTTCCACTTTCGCACCTGCCGTTCAATGCGCGCCGCCGCCAGATCGATCGACGAGTACATGTCCTCGGTCGTCTCCTTGGCGTTGATCAAGATTCCGTTCGGCAAGGTCAGGTTGATGTCGGCGACGTGGTGAAAACCGCGCTCGACCGAGAACACTGCGTGCGCCGCGATGGGATCCTTGTTGAAGTACTTACGAATTTTCTCCAACTTCTCAAGCGCATAGTCGCGCACCGCCTGAGACGCGTCCATGTGACGAAAGGTGGCCGAGAGCTGCATCGCGGACAGCTTTTACCCCATTTTCCCGACGCTGGACAGGTGATTACAGCAAACCCGGAGACGTTTGGGTTCCGGGATGTGAAGTCGCCTCAGGACCAGAGCGTGACGACGATCGATCGGCTGCCGCCGTGGTCGCGGTGCTCGCCGAGATAGATTCCCTGCCACGTGCCCAGGGCCAGGCGGCCGTCGCGCACCGGAATGCTGACCGCCGCGCCCAGCAGCGACGCCTTCAGGTGCGCCGGCATGTCGTCGTCACCTTCGGCGGTGTGAACGAAGAGGCGATCGCCGTCGGGCACGGCGCGGTCGAACCAGCGCTCCATGTCGGCGCGCACGTCAGGATCGGCGTTCTCGTTGATGGTCAGCGACGCCGAGGTGTGCTGGACGAACAGGTGGCAGATGCCGGCCCGGATGTCTTTCAACATGGGCAAGGCGGCCAGCACCTCGGCGGTGATCAGGTGAAATCCGCGATCCCGCGGTTTCAGCCGAATGTCGACTTGCTGGACGGGCATGTGACCTGTGTCTCTAGCACGGAGCGCCACACGGCGGCGTCCCCGGCGCCCGGTTTTCCGCCTGGCCGTGACCAGTCCCACGGCTGGCGGGTCATAAGTTGCCAAGATGCCGCCAGGACATAAATTATCTGCGGCGGCGGCTCGTCCTACGGTCGTAACCAGAGGAGATTGAATCATGAGACTTCGGTCTATCTTGTCATTGTCTATCGGATTGGCCGCCGTCGGGGGGCTTGTTTCTCCGACCGTGGCGCTTGCGCAGGCGCAAGCGGCGGCGGCCGAGAACGCGCAGGCGGCACCGCCCCCAGCGGAGCAACAGCAACCGCCGCCCGGCTATCAAGGACCGCCGCCAGGGTATCAACCGCCACCGGGATATCAACAACCGCCGCCCGGGTATCAACCGCCGCCAGGCTATCAGCCGCCGCCACAGGGATATCAGCAACCGCCGCCGGGCTACCAACAGCCGCCGCCCGGCTACCCACCGCCGGAGCCGTATTATCCGCCGCCGCACCGTTACCGCGGGTACCCTCCTTCGTATTATCCGCCGCCGTCGCCGCCGCAGCTGTATCGGCACGGGTTGGTCCTGGGCGCCGGGATCGGCTTCGGCGGGATCCACGCCAGCGACTGCGATAATTGCGGCGGTGGCTTCGCCTGGGAATTCCACCTCGGTGGAATGGTGAACCCCCGCTTCGGCCTGATGTTCGATGTCTCCGAGGTCATCCGCCCCGTCAACGACGGATTCGGCGACGATCTCACCAACACCATCTACACGGTCGCCGGCCAGTTCTGGCTGGTCGATCGTCTGTGGGTGAAAGGCGGCGTTGGCCTCGGCCACATTTCATTCAGCGGCGATCTGACCGGCGACGACACCGCGGGCGCCGTGATGGGCGGCCTCGGGATCGAGGTGTTACAGAGCTACTGGTTCGCCATGGATCTGCAGGCCCGCGTCTCTTACGCCGGGTACAGCGGCGGCGGCGCTACCAACGGAATGGGACTGATCGGCTTCAACTGGTACTGACCGATGCCGTTCGTCCACATGTACGAGCGCGCCGCTGAACCGTCGCTGACGGAAGGCAGGTAAGGGCGCCCCGCGCACGGACCGACAGGTTCGGGCGCGGTTTTAGTGGTCGGTCCCAAGTGCCGATTGTTGGGATCGACGGCCATGCGTGTATCTGGGAATTCATTTTCGCGCGCGCGCCGTCGCGCCGCTGGCTTCACGCTGGTCGAGCTGATGGTGG
Source organism: Polyangia bacterium (assembly GCA_036268875.1). GTDB lineage: Bacteria > Myxococcota_A > Polyangia > Fen-1088 > Fen-1088 > DATKEU01. The sequence goes on from DATATI010000055.1 coordinate 27,163, forward strand.
TGGTGATCATCATCGGGATCATGTCGGCGCTGGCCACGCCGCTTTTGACCCGTGATCAGCAGACCGACGCCGGCCGCATCTTCGCCAGCGAGATCGCGCGCGAATTGCAGAAGGCCCGCTCGGAGGCGATCAGCACCCGGATGGGCGTGCGCGCCTACGCCTTCGCCGATCGGATCGAGTTTCGCAGCTACAAATTGGGCGCCACGCCAGGCGCCGCGCCGACCGCGCCGGCGGTGACCGATGGGCTGCTGGGAATGGTGCGGGCCAAGACCGGCGTCGCCATCTGGAACGTGCTGGCGCCGACCGCGGCCGCCCCCGGCGCCGCCACGCTGACCACGGCGGTGTCCGCGCAGCTGGACCTTCTCAATCGCGGCACCGCGCAGCTCATCGGCTCGCCGGTGCCGACCAGCGCGGTCTTCTACATTCACAACACGAACCTGCCCGCCGGCAGCGAATACGGTTCGTACCGCATCGACGTCAACGCCCTGACCGGCTTCGTGACGGTGAGGACCAACTGATGCGCCGCCGTTGTCTCCAGCGCCGCCCGGCGCGCAAACCCAGCGGCGGCTTCACGCTGATCGAGGTGATGATCGCGCTCGTCATCGCCACCATTGGCCTGCTCGGCACGCTGGCCTTGCAGATGACGGTGATGAACGCCACCAGCAACAGCAACGACGCCGCCATCGCCACCCAGTTGGCCGAACAAGGATTGGAAGTGCTGAGCGCCCGCGTGGTCAGCGCCGGACCACCGGTGGTGGATCAACTGGCCGCCGCCGTCATCGACGGCTGGTCGACGCCCGTTTATCTGAATGCCCAGGGCCACAGCAGCGCCACCCCGACCGTCGACTTCCGTTTCAAGCGCGAAAACAAGATCGTCAACCTGGGGTTCGCCAACCCGTACGACGTCTCGGTGCGCGTGACGTACAACCTCGACAACGGCAGCAACCGCTCCGTTCGCCTGGACCAAGAGCGGAGGAAGACGTGGTGACGCCGGGACGCGCCTCCGAAACGCCGCACCGGCCGGCACCGGCCCGCCGCCGGCGCACCGCCGGCCTGACGCTGGTTGAATTGATGATCACCCTGGTCATCGGCGGCCTGGTGGCCAGCGCGGCGTTCGTCTTCTTCGTCGGGCAGCGCCGGGTGTACTCGACGCAGGCGAAGATTCTCGATATCCAGCAGAACCTGTGGGGCGCCATGGACGCCCTCACCCGCTTCGTGCGGTCGGCGGGCATGGGCCTCACCGGCTGCGTGAAGCTCGGCGACCCGCCGCCCGGCGGCGCCACCGCGCCGCAGACCGGCCTGCGCATCTATCAAAACGGTCCGCCGGGCGCGGTGTCGCGCCTGGCCCCGCTGTGGATCCTGAACGGCGCCAACGGCGCGCCCGACAAGATCACCGTCGTCTTTGGCTCCGGCTTCGGCACCTTCAGCGATTCGCAGCTGGGCGCGTCGGTCGCCACCGCCACCGACACCATCGCGACGCCTGCCAACAAGGGCGGGATCTTCCGCGCCGGCGATTTCGCGCTGCTGCTGGACGTGACGGCGGCGCCGCAGGGGCCGCCGGTGGGCGATCGCGGCTGCACGCTGTTTCAGGTGACCAGCTCGAACGCCGCCACCGGCGTGCTGGGCCACGACGGCACCTCGACCTGGAACCCGACCATCAACATGGCCGGCTACGTTCCGTTTCTTTACGCCGGCGGCGCCGCCGGCTCGGGCGGCCTGCGCAACATCGGCACGCTGAACTGGGTCGAGTTCTCCATCGACAGCACCGGTGCGCCGGCTGTCCCGCCCAAGCTGGTGATGCGCCGCCTGGACGGGATCACCGGCTCGACCGCCGCCGTCACCATGGCCGAGGGCATCGAGGATTTACAAGTTTCTTACGCCTGCGACAGCAACCCGGCGCCGCCCAACGGCGACGGCGTCTTCACCGAAGGCACCGACGGCGCCGGCATGTTGACCGACGAATGGATGTACAACGTCGCCGGCGACGTCCCTACCGTCGATTGCAATCGACCGCAGGCCATCCGCATCACCTTGCTGGCCCGCTCGCACGATCCGGACACGCTGCTGACCGGCCTGCACACGAACGCCAAACCCGCCGTCGAGGACGGCGCCGCCGGCACCCCTGACACCTTCCGCCACCGCGCCTTGACCACCACCGTCTTCCCAAGGAACCGCTGATGACTCTGCGTCCGACCAGGAATCCCCAGCGCGGCGCCGTGCTGATCATCGTCCTCATGTTGATGATCACCCTGATGGGCCTGGGGATGCTGGCCCTGTGGCTGACCAACGGAAACCTGGAGGTCAGCGGCAACATCAACCAGCGCTCGCAGGCACTGTACGTCGCGCAGGCGGGCGTCGAACGCGCGCGCGCCATCCTGAACACCACCGCGCCCACGCTGGTCAGCAACATGTTGAAGGCCACCGGCAACCCGGAGGACGACGTGCCGACCAGCCTGGACGCCAATGGCAACCCGGTCGGCGCCGGCGCGATCTTGATCGACGGCACCACGCCGGTGCGCAGCATCGTCTACCCACCGGCGTCGTTCGGCCGCACCGCCGGCACGGTGAACGCGCCGCGCACGCTGGTGATGGGCAGCTATACGGTCTGGATCCGCAACGACACCGGCGAATGCCGCCTGGGCAACTACACCACCGACAGCAACGGCGTCGTGGTGGTGCGCGCGCGGGGCCTGGCCCCCGACAACCGCACCACGGTGATCATCGAAGCGGTGATGGGTCCGTTGCCGGCCGGTATCGACCAGAACGGCAGCGCCACTTATTCGCCGGTGCTGTGCAATTTCGGCAAGGATGGTTGCGACGACAACAGCAACACAATCGGAGGGCTGGTTGCCAATTGAGCCGGCAGCCCCGCCCCGTCAGGTCCGCTTCCACGGCTCGCCTGGAAGTGCATCATGACGTCCCGTCGCTGGTTCGCTCGCGTCTCGCTCTGTACGGCCTTGGCCTGTTACGTGGGGTTGGTGGCGCCCCTGGATCTTGTCGGCGTTCCTGCCGGCGTGGTCGGCGAACGAGCGGCCGAGGCGCGCGTGAGCCCGCTGTCGCTGATCGCCCGCCAGATCCACAAGCCGAACATCCTGGTGCTGCTGGACACCTCGGGCTCGCTGACCGGCGTGCCGGGCGGCACCTTCGACACGCCTGACGAGGTCGGCGTCGACTGCGACGACGGCAACAACTGCCGCGGCGGCGGCGCGCTGGGCGTCTGCGCCCAAAGCGGCAAAGGCTGTTACTCGGACGACGACTGCGCGGTGGACGCCACCTGCAAGGTCGACGCGCAATCGTGCGGCACGGACGCCGACTGCGCGCCCGCCCCTGGATCGTGCAACCAGCTCACCTGCAATGGCAGCAACCAGAACTGCGTGCACGCCGCCTGCTTCACCAGCAGCGACTGTCCCGCCTCGACCACCGGGACCTGCGTCGTCACCCACAACGCTTGCAACCCGGTCAGCACCTGTTCGGCCGTCTATAAATGCACCTACGGCAGCAACACCTGCAGCAGCACCTCCACGCCTTGCGCCGCCTACTCCGTCTGCCAGAACTCGTCGGGCGGCCTGTCATCGCAGCAATGCGCCACCAGCAACGATTGCCCTCTCAAGTCCACGGGCACCTGTTCGGTCGGCGGCGCCGCCTGCAGCTCCGGCAACGTCTCGACCTGCGCCAAGGTCTGTCCCGATCATTCCACGGTCTGCACCTCTGATTCCCAGTGCGGGGTTTGCAGCAAAGGCAGCGGTTCGCTGGCCGGCGGCTACTGCTCCGTGGGCAGCAATTGCAGCAGGAGCGGCGCCAATTGCTCGGTCACCTCCGGCTCGTGCAGCGTCAACAACAATAGCTGCGCCCTCCCCCACTACACCTGCACCGTCTCGCAAGCCAACAATCCCTGTCTCAACACCAACCCCTGCGTCGGTCCGGCCAACACTTGCGGGCCCCTGCCCACCAACAACTGCGTCGCCCCCACCGCCGGCGACGTGTGCAACGCCGGCGGAACCACCACCAACGCCTCGCGCATGTGCCGCATCTCGCAGCTCAAGTGCAGCAAGGATTCAGACTGCACCACCGCCGGTGACGCCTGCGGCCCCGCCACCTCGCGCATCGTGATCGCCAAGCGTGTGCTGTCCGAGATCGTCACCAACAACAGCAACATCGCCAATTTCGGCTTGATGACGTTCTACCAAAACGGCTACTTCCCGTACTACAAGCTGACCGGCGCCAGCACCGTCAGCAGCAGCACGTTTCTCACCCAGGGCCGGTTGCAGGTAGCAAGCTGCTTCGACGCCACCAATGGCCCCGCCAGCACCTGCACCATCGACAGCGTCGTCTACACGCTGACCGGCGGCAACAACAGCTTGTACAAGATCGGCGGCACCGGGCAGCAAGTGGGCAACAACTGGTGCGGGCAATTCTGCGCCATCAGCGGCGCCGGCACCGGCACCTATCAAGGCAGCTATTATTCGTACAGCACGCAGACCGGAACGGTGACCAGCACCAAGAGCACGCAGACCACCTACCAGGGCAAGAGCATCACCCTCAGCGGCTCGCCTTATCGTTACTACGATTCGTACCCCAACTATTACAACTCGGGGGCCATCGCGCCGCCCGTCGGCGTCCCCAACTGCGGCAGCTATTGCAGCTCGTCTTGCGGGGCGCGCTGGGACACGCAGCTGGCGCCGTTCCTGGACACCTCGGACGATCCGGCCAAGGCCAGCGTGATGGCGGCGGCGATCTACAGTCGGATGCAGCCGGCGTCGTACGGCGGCCTCATCGCTTACGGCGGCACGCCCACCGGCTGCGCCCTGCGCAACGACGTCAGCTCGACGACCAACGCCAGCGCTTACGATTACATGGCCCTGGTGAAAAAGAACGACACGGTCACCTGCCGGCAGAACTACGTCATGCTGATCACCGACGGTGAAGCGAACGGCCCCGGCGACAACAGCTGCAGCTCGAACGCCTGCGCCGCCGCCGATCCACGCGGCGCCGGTTGCACCTGTAAAGCGGTGCTGGCCGCTGAAGATCTGAAGGCCGCCGGGGTCAGGACGCTGGTGGTTGGTTTTTCCGGCGACGTGTCGGCGGGCACCGGCCGCATCACCAACGACAACATCGCCCGCGCCGGCGGCACCGATCGCGGCTCCGACGGCGTGGCGCCTTTCGCCTACGACGCCACCAGCGAAGCCGACCTGCTGGCCGCCATCCAGGAGGCGATCTACGACGCCGCCAAGGGCAGCTACTCGACGTCGCCGCCGGCCGCGTCCGCCGGCATTCAGCTGCAAGGCAAGATCACCGTCGGGACGTACGCCCTTGATTCGCGCGTGGATTTCCCGTCGTGGAAAGGCCACCTCATTGCTTACGACACCTCGGCCGGATCGCCGATGATGGTGTGGGACGCGGCCGTGCAGCTTGGCAACATGGATTGGAAGACCCGGCGCGTGTACACGTCCGATTCCAGCAACAACCTGGTGATGATCCAGGTGAACAGCAACGGCACCATCGCCAACAAGACCGCGCTGCACACGCTGGGCCTGGGCGCCTCTGACGACGAGGCTGAAAAGATAGCCCGCTGGGTGCTGGGCGATCCGACCATGGGCAACCCGGCCATTCTCGGGGCGATGGTGAACTCGACCCCCATCGACGTGGGCCAGCCGGGCGCGGATCTGAATCCGGGCGGCATCGATTTTTCGAACAAGTACGTCAGCCGGCCGCACATCACTTACGTCGGCTCCGACGACGGCATGGTGCACGGGTTTTACACCTCGGACACCGTGATCGGCGGCGCCGCCAAGCCCGCCGGCAGCGAAGCCTTTGCCTACTTGCCGCCCGAGATGCTGTCGACGGCCACCAAGATCTACGCGCAAGGCGGCCAGGTCGCCGATCCCACCGCGCACATCTTCGGCCTGGCCAGCTCGCCCAAGGTGAAAAATCTCTGCGCCTCGAACTGCACCGACAACGCCAAGGCGGCCTGGAAGACGGTGCTGGCGATGACCGACGGCTACGGCGGCAGCGAGACCTTCATGCTGGACATCACCGACCCCACCGCCAACCCGCCGTTCAGTTTGATCTGGCACTCCGCCACCAGCCCGACCGCGTCGACGTACAACAACATCCTCGGCCAGACCATCTCGGTGCCAGCGTTCTTTTATTCTGACACGCCGACGCTGGACGACTACCGCGTGCTGTTCACGTCGGGATATCCGGTGACCGCGGCGGGCGCGAACGATCAGGGGCACTACATCATCTCGGCGTCGGCGGCCACCGGGCAGATCCTCAGCCAGCAGAAGGTCTCCCCCGCCGGGGGCTGCGGCACCACGCCGGAGTTCACCATGCTCACCGACGTGGGCACGGCGCGCGACTATCAGGTGAAAAATCAGCTCTTGGCCGGCTACGCCGGCGACACCTGGGGCAACCTGTGGCGGTTCACGCCATCGGCGACGCCGACGGCGGTTTTGAACCTGGGCTGCCAGCACCCGCTGCACTTCGCCCCCACCGTGGTGCAGCTGGACCGCGACGACGTCACCAACCTGCCGCACCAGATCTACCTGGTGCAGTCGACGAACTCGCCGCTCGACGACGTCACCAAGAACTTCGACCCGTCGCACATCGTGATCACGCGCGACATCTTCAAGGACGGCGCGGTCAGCGCCGATCAGACCTTCGGCGTCAACGGCACCGTCTCCTTGAGCGTGGGCGTGAGCCCCCAGCTGTGCGGCGTCTCGGATCTGTCGGGGACCGTCTGCCAGACGCAGCTGCCGTCGAACGCGCGCCCGCTGGGCACGCCGCTGGCGATCCTGAAGCAGGACGGATCGGGTTTCTTGATCCTGTCCAACTGGTACGCGCCCGATCCGCAGGGCTGCAGCAAGGGCACCACCTACTTGCAGATCCACCAGGTCAGCGTCCCGTCGGGCGTGGTGACCATGAAGCAAGCCTTGCGCGTCAGCGACGAACCGGTCAGCAGCCCGATCGTCGCCGGCAACAAGATCGTCATCATCACATCGACCGGCCCGGTGGTGTTGAGCGGCAACGTCACCCAGACCTTCGTGGCGGGTCAGTCCAGTCCGTCGATGGCCGGCGGGGCGGCCGAGCCCTTCAAGATTCTGGGCTGGAGCGAGTCGTACTGAGACCCGGGCACTGCCGGGTTCAGAAATTTTTCCGTCGCTGCTGCCAGGCCGGCAAGCGATCGCCGGGCGCCGGCAAGGGCGGCGAGTCGGCGGTGGACGGGGCCGCGGCCGCCGGGTGGCGGGGCGTCGTCGGATGGATCACCGGCCGGGGCGGCGCCGGTGGCGGCGATTCGTCGTCGGTGGATGCCGGGAAGACTGGCTCCGGCGCGGCGATCGCGGCGCCGGCGTCCGCTGCCGTCGTCGCGCCGCCGAAGACCATCGCCGCTCGCCGCGCGCAGCGATGCTCGACGCAGTCGAACCCCGGATCGCAGTCGACGTGATCGGCGCAGGTCCCCGCCGCCCGGCGCCGGCACGACAGCGCCGGCAAGGCCAGCACCAGCACAGCGACGATCAGCGGGCGCAGACGACGCACCCCTTCAGCTTACGCTGCTCGGGCGCCGCCGTTAAGAATCGGCTTCGACGTGCGCGGCGCGGGTCAGCCAGCTGGCCAGCCAGGAAACGATGCTCACCACCAGCGCGCCCATGATCGCCGAGCCCAGCGACGCCACCGTGAACCCCGGCACCAGAGCCGCTGCGATCCCGAAGGCGATCCCGTTCACCACCAGATAGAAGATCCCCAGCGTGAGGATGGTGATCGGCAACGTCAGCACCACCAGCACCGGACGAACGATGGCGTTGACGAACCCCAGCACCAACGCCGCCACCACCAGCGCCAGACCCGAGTGCACGTGCACCCCCGGGACAAAGTGCGCGCTGGCCGCCAATGCCAGCGCCGTGATCCCCAGATGCAGTAGAAATCGCGCCATCCGCGCAATCTAGCGCGGCCCCCGCCGGACGCCAATGCGCCGCTGATTCCCGGCTAAATTACGGCTAGATTTCCGCCAGCATGCGGCGGATGATCTTCGGCCGCCAGGCCAAGGCCTCGCGGCCCTTCGTCGACGCCGCGGCTTCGATGGCCGCCGACCGCTGATCGATGAGCTCGAACAGGATGGCGCGGTTGCGTTCGTCGCGCGGCGAACGCAGCTCGCGCTCGAGCGTCTGGCGCAGCACCGAGAGATCGTGGACCTCGCCCAGCATCGCGCCCAGCTCGGTCAGCGCCGGGCCGAGGCGCCGCGCCAGGTCGGGAGCTTGCCGGCGCAGCACCGCCACCTCCATGACCAGGCGCTTGACGGATTTTCGCAGGCCGTGCAGGCGTTCGGCGCGATCGCCGCCGTCGATGACGCGCAGAGCGGCGTCGCGCATGCGGCGGCGGGCGCGCTTGTACGCCGCTTCCAGGCCCTGGCGCAACGCGCGCCGGCCGTGACTGACCGGCCAGCGACACACCCGGCGCCGCCCTTTCTCCAGCGAGGCCACCACGTCGTTGACCCGCGTCTCGATGGTGGTGGGCGACAGGCGACGGCGCAGGCGGCTGCCGATGTCGCGCAGACTTTGGTCAGCGCCGGCGGCCACTCGATCCGGGTTCTGCTCCAGCAGGCGGTGCAAGGTGTCGGCCTCGACGGCGACGTCACGGGCCTTGGACAGCGCCCGCGCCATCTCGCGCATCCAGCGTTCGTCGCGAGCGGCGGCCGAACCCACCTGGTGGTGCACCAGCTTGACCGCCGCGCGGGCCTTCTTCAGACGCGAGCGCACGGCGTGAACCCGCTCGTCGACGGACTGCGTGCTCTGCCGCCCGCCGTCGATGGCTTTTTTCAACTGTCCGCGCACGATGCGACGCACGGCCTTGGCGACCGGTTCTTTGGCTTTGATCTGATAGGACACGGGGTGGGAACGATGGCAAAACAGCGCGGCTTTGTCACGCCGGTAAACGCGCCTCAGGCGGCGGCGCGCGCCGCCACTTTTGCCAGCACCGCGGCATCGACGTTGCCGCCCGAGACGATCGCCACCTTGCGCCGGCCCGCCACCTGCGGCAGCGCCGCCACCGCGACCGCGCCCGCGCCCTCGGCGATGATCTTTTCATTCAAGGCCAGCGACGCCATGGTGGCGGCGATCTGTTCCTCATCGACCAGCACGACGTCATCCAGGCTGGCCGCGCACAGCGGCACCGTCAGCCGCCCCGGCCGCGCCACGCGCAGGCCGTCAGCCAGCGTCGCCGATAAAAGCGCCGACGACGAAGGGCCGGTCTGTCCCAGCCAGGCGCGGCGAAACGCCTCCAGCCCGGTCACCTGAACGCCGACCACCCGCACGCCTCGCCGCTTGCACACCGCGGCCACGCCCGCCGCCAGTCCGCCGCCGCCGATGGGAACCAGCACCACATCGGGAGCGAATGACAGCAGCTCGACGGCGACCGTCGCTTGTCCAGCGATCACGTCGAGATCATCGAAGGGGTGCAATAAGCCCGCCCCCGACGACGACGCCAGCGCCTCTGCCCGGGACAGGCACGATTCCACGCTGTCGCCGCCCACGATCACCTGCGCGCCCAGTGCCTGGCAGCCGCGCACCTTGGCCGCCGCCGCGCCGGCCGGCACGATGATCGTCGCTGGCAGACCAAAGTGTCTAGCGGCCCACGCCACGCCCAGGCCGTGGTTGCCCGCCGACGCGCACAGCAGCGGCTGCCGCTGTCCCCGCTCCCAGCGCGCCGCCACCGCGTTGAAGGCGCCGCGAACCTTGTAGGCGCCGGTGACCTGCAGGTTCTCCAGCTTCAGGAACGCGTCGCGCCCGGGCGCCGCGTGAAGCGGCGTCGGCCTGAACACGCGGGCGATGCGCGCCGCCGCCGCGGCGATGGCGGCGTCGTCCAGGGCGACGGCAGCGGACGGTTGATGCGGGAGGTGAACAGGCACGGTCGTGGTTGCGGACATCGGGCAGCTCCTTTGGCGGCGCCGTCGCAACCCTGCCCTCGTCGTGTCGCGGGCATAAAAAAACCCCGCGACCTGAAGAGGTGCGGGGTTTCGAATCGGCTCTTGGTGACTAGCGCAGCGAACCCCCACCTCGTCGGCGAATGCCGATAATGGACATGAGGGAAATCGACTGGCGCGGCATCGAGGCTCTTACGGTGCCACAACCACGGAGGCAGTCAACCGACGCGGTTCCGGCGGCCTTCGAATGGGCTTGCTCACCTCCCGATCGAACCGCCCGGCTGGGTGGGCCCGTGCCCGGGACCAAGCACCTCTTTGAGGGCAATCGCGTAGTCGAACGGCCCCTGGCTTTGATCAGGCGTGTGGCAACCCAGGCAGATCAGCGGATCGACGTGCAGCGACGTCCCTTCTTTCTTTTTTATCGACCGCACGTGCGCCGCGCTGGGCCCGTGGCACGCCTCGCAGCCGACGTCGCCAAAGTTGTAGGCCAGCGTGTTCATGTTGGCGGTGCCGCCCGGTTGCATGAAGGCAAAGCTGTGGCAGCCCACGCAGGCCGGATCGCGCTCGCGCCCTTTCTTTTTCAGCGTGGCCATGGCGTTCGCGTGGTCGGTCAGGTTCCACTGCTGGGCTTGCGCCGGGTGGCACATGGCGCAGGCCCGGGTGCTGGCATAGCTCCACACCTCGAAGACCTCTCGCTGCGGCTTGGCGTCGGGGTGTTTCTTGTCCGACGCGGGATTGGTCAAGCCCAGCACCGGGGTGGTGTCGGCGGTGATCAGCAACTGAACGGCGAACTGTTTGCGCACGGTCGGAAAAAGAATCTGCAGGCGATCGTCGAAGCGAAAATGCAGCGGGTCGCTGGGCGCGGGGCGCAGGTCGATGCGCCCGATCCGGGTGCCGCCCGCGCCGGCCACCAGCAAAAGCGGCGGCTTGGGATCGTGCGCCACCGGACCGCCGGCGACCGTCGGCTCGGCATGGGCCGGGACCAGCAGATCGATCCCGGGCGCGGCGGCGGCGATGGCGCGCGCCCGGTCGGCGCCGCCGGCCGCATGCACCAGGCCCACCACCAGCTCGACGCCGGCCGCGCGCAGATCGCGCACCGCCGCCTGGGCGGCGGCCACCGGATCGCCGACGGTGAACTTCATTCGCTGCGCCAGCGCCGCGCCGTCGGGTCCAAGCTCGACCACGCCGAAGACGCCGATCTTGTGGTCCGCCGCCTGGAACACGCGCGTGCCGGCGAACAGCGGTTTTCCGTCGCTGCCGCTGACGTTGGCCAGCACCACCGGCAACTTTGTGTCGCCCAGCCACTTCCGCAGCGTCGCGCTGTCGACGCCCAGCTCCCGCTCGCCCAGCGTCACGGCGTCGACGTCCATGCGCTGGTAGGCGTCCAGGATCAGCCGCGCCCGGCGTTCGAAAGCGCCCGGCGTGGCGAGCGCCGGATCATCGGTGGCGGGCAGGAAATCGCCGGCGTCCACCTCGACCACCGCCTTGGCGTCGAGGCGCGCCTGATCGACCAGCGTCGCCCGCCGGGCCAGCCCGCCCGGCGCGTTGGGCGGCGACGTCGGCGGTGACACCGCACCCCGCACGCCGGCCGTATAGAAGAAGGCCAGGTCAGCGCCGGGCGCGAACGGCGCGTTGGAGCTGGCCGCCGCGTTCACCCCCCTCGGCGACGGACCGGCGCCGCCGGATTTGTTCGCGCGCGAACAAGCGCCGAACAGCGCCACCCCGAACATCAAACAGAAGGCGCACGCACCGAGGGGTGGCCTTGCAACAACAGCCATGCCCCATCTTATTACAAACGATCAGAGGTCGTACGAGATGCCGGTGTGCCCGCTGGCCGTCAGCCGGGCGTTCAGCGATGCCAGCGTCGGGCTGGCCGGCGCCAGCGCCGCCGCCACCTTCATCGCCGAATACACCGCTGCTTCTTGCAGGTCCATGCCGGTGGTGTACTGGCCGCTGAAGTAAAGACCGTTGCGTCCCTGCAGCGGACGCAGGCCCCGCGCCGCCGCGATGGTGGACTTGCTGATCAGCGGGTGCTGGAAGGTCCGCTGCAGCAAGATCTCCGTGGGATCGGCGTGGCGGCGTTCGGCCCACGACTTGAAAACGTCGACGGTCCCACCGGTCGGCAGCTTTTCGTGGAAGGCGCCCAGCCAGGCGCTGCCCTCGCATTCCAGACCGTCGACGCCGGCGTTGTAGGCAGCCCAGTTGCTGCGGTCGCGCTGGACGTACGTCGGGTCGGTGTGAATCAGCAAACGCGATTGGAAATATTCGTAAACGTCCAGCAGCGCCGTCACGTCGGCGTAGGCCGACAGCGGGCGCAAAAGCTCGCGTCCGGTCAGCGGCGGCGCGTTCAGCACGACCGCCCGGTACGGCCCCTGCCGGCCGGCCGGCGTGGTCACGAACCAACCGCTGGCGGCGTCGAACGACAGCGCCTGCGCTGGCGCGTTGACGAACACCTGCGCGCCCGGCGCCCGATCCAGCATCCGCTGCAAATTGCCTTGCAGTCCAATGGCCGAGTTGTACGTGGTGGCGCCCTGGAAGATGTTCGCCGGGAAGGCCAGGGCGAACGTCTGCAGGATCGACCGCGCCGACGCCCGCAACGCATTGGCCCGGCTGCAACCGATCAGCGAGGTGATCCACGGATAAAGGATGGTGTTCTTGAACGACTGGGTCACCGGCAGGCTGCGGATCCAGTCATCCACCGTCACCTCGTACGGCATGTTCGTCAACACCGCCTGCCGGGCGAACTGCGAATAGACGGCGAAGTCGATGGCCACGAACGGCGTGGACAGCGGGTGCGTCGACGAAAATGTCGGCGCCCCGCCGGCGACCGGATAGATGCACAGGCTGCCGGGCGCCTCGATGGTCTGGTCGGTGTCGGGATGATCGGGGTCGTAAAGGCCCAGCTCTTCCAGCAGCGCCACGTAGATGGGATGGGTGTCGGGGTGAAAGAACTGCGCGCCCAGATCGACAGTGATCGGCTGTCCCTGATAGCTGATGGTGTGCGATTCGCAGTGGCCGCCGATCTGTCCCCGCGCTTCGAAGATGTCGACGCCGACGGTGCCGGACAGAAAATACGCCGCCGCGATGCCGCCCGCCCCGCCGCCGACGATGGCCACCCGGCCGGCCGTCGACAGGTTGTCACCCACGCCGACGCCGCCGGTGGGCAGATCGCCGCCCGAACCCGCGTCGCAACCCAGCGCCGTCCCCGCCCCGGCCGCCGCCAGAGCGGCCGCCCCCTTCAGGACTTCGCGGCGGGTGATCGGAACTTCAACCTGAGGAGACGACTTTTTGCTAGCCATTGAACTTGGTTCAATAGATAGCAGAATCAGTTCGATCGTTACAAGGGCCTAGAAACCGAGGGCGCCGTCCCCGCCGGTGTTCAGACCAGCAGACGTTCAGACGATCAGTTCACTTGCAGGCGACAGACCGGAATCAGCGGCCACATGTCGACGGCGGGCGTTCCCGCCGGCTGCAGATCGACGTAGGCACCAGAGCCTTTGCTGACCGCGCAGAAAGCCGAGCCGACCGGATAGTTGGTTCCCGCGCAGTTGTGACCTGGCACCTCGATCGGGATCGGGCTCGTGGCGATCACTGCTTTCGCCGGCGCGCTGTTGCCGTATTGAGCGGCCGCTTGTACCAGATAATAAGCGTCCGCCTGGTAGTCCTTGTCGAACGGCTTGGTGATGTCGTTGTACGGCGCCCACGGGCCGGGCGGGTTGTTGGTGGTGGCCGTTGGAATCATGAAATTGATCGCCTTGACGATCGATCCGCCGGCGACCGATTGATAGCCCCACAGATCGACGCCGGCGCGCTTGGCCGTCTCCGCCAGGTGGCAAAAGGCCGCGCTGTTGTAACCGGTGTAGTGCCATGACGTCGTGCGCGCCAGCTCTTGCGGCATGCTGCCGTCGGCCATGATCTGCGGGTCGATGCGCTTCTGCTTGGACGCGTTGGCGATGGCCGTCGCGCCCGCACGGTCGCCGAGATAAAGATCGATCCCCGCCGTCAGCGCGTCGTACCAGGTGCCGTGGTTATTGGCGCCACCGCCCTCGGACTTGCCCAGCGCGCTGGTCTGCAGCCAGTTCAAAAACTGGGTCATCCACGCCTTGAGGCCGGTCTGGTCGGCCGCCGTCCAGCCGTTCGCGCGCGTGTCCAGCGCCAAAATGGAAAGTCCATCCAGCGCATCGATCATGAATCCACCCGACGCCTCGATGATGCCGGCGGCGGTGCCGTTGCCACAGGGCCCTGGGCGCTGCGCGTAGGTCATCTCAGGCTTCATCGACGTGGCCGCGTTCAGGTACCAGGTGCGCGCAGTCAGCTCGGCCTGATCGGCGTAGGAGGGATCGCCGGTCAGGTACCAGGCCAGCGCCAGCTGCCAGATCGCTTCCGAGCCGGCGTGCAGTCCGTGGCGATCGGTGATCATGTCCACGGTGGGGTTGCGAACGCCGTCGTGGTTCACGTAAGGACACTTGGCCAGCGTGCCGAGGCCATTGGGCGGGTTGGCGTCCGGCGGCCACAGATACGGCCCCCAGCTGACGTACAGATGCGGATCGTTGTTGATGACGTAGGCTGCGGCCTTGCTGGTCACCGTCCAGGTTCCCGCCTTCAGCGCCGCTTGCGCCGCTGCCACCAGATTGGCCAGGGCGGCCTTCTGCGCGGCGCTGCCGCCGCTGCCGCCGGCCAGCGTCTTCTGCACCATGGCCAGCGCCGCACCGTCCATGTGCACCGTGGCCGGCATACCGGCCGGCAACGTGAACCCGCCCGCGGCACCACCGCTGCCGCTGCCGCCGCTGCCGCCGTCGTTGCCGCCGCCACCCGCCCCACCGGTCGCGACCCCGCCGCCGCTGCCGCCGTCGTCGCCCGGGTTGCCACCGCTGCCGTCGCTGCCGCCGGTTTGTTCAGGTGTCCCGCCGCTGCCCGTGACGGCGCCGTTGCCACCACTGCCGGTCTGGCTGGAGCCGTCGGCCCCGCCCGAACCGGCCGTGCCACCGCTGGAGCCGCAGCCGACCGCGAACGCCAGCGCGGCGCAAACCGCGAACCGCGACCCTGGTTTCAAAGACACGGGCGAACAGGCTTTCATCGCAACTCCTTCGGATGGCCCTGGCGATCGACTTACGGTTGAGGTTTCGATCCGTAGTCCTGGCGGTACGGCGTGAAGACATCCAGCACCACCGCTGGCTCCCACGCCCAGGCCTGGTGTTCAACGCCGCCCTTCACCACGAAGCCGGCGCCGGTCTTCACCTCGAACACCTCGGGCCGGCGCCGAACGTGCTGGGCGTCGTTTCCTTCATTATTAATCTAGAACACCCGCCGCACTGGTTTTGGGAAACACCAACGATTTTTGGTTCCCGACCAACCAGTACCGGCGCTCGATTTCCCAAGTGGGCGCCACCACCTGTTCGATCGGAAAAGCCGCTCGCTTGAAGATGTCGTTGCCCAACACGAACGTGGTGTTCGGGCTCGACACGTCGCCGACGGCGGACGGCACGCACCACGTTCAGTGGGAGGCGCAGACCCACGCCGGCGTGGGCGCGTCGGCATTCACTGATCGACCAAGGTCGGGGTCAGCGTTTCTTCGGGCGCGGCTTCGGTGGCTTTCGCTTCGGATCGCCTTCGCCGGTGACGAACAGGCCGCCCTGAAAGATCTCCGTGCGCGGATTCTTGGGCGGCGGCTCGCGCTTCACGATCTCCGCGGCGTAGATCTCGCTGTTGTCCTGGGGCGCGAACCCCAGCCGGGCGGCGTTGGCATTGTCATAGAAACTGCGGTCGTTGCCCGACACGCCGTAGACGATCTCGAAGTGGATGTCCGCCGTTCGATGCCGATGCGCACCAGCTGGGCAAAATCGCGCGGACTCAGCCAGTTGGACAGCCGGCGCCTGTCCACCGGGCTCGGCGTGACGTTGCCGATGCGCATACAGAACACTTCCAAGCCGTATTTCTCCGCGTACAGAAAGCCGGCCTGCTCGCCGAACACCTTCGACAATCCGTAACGCGAATCCGGTCGCGGATAGACCTGGTGGTCGATCTTCCGATTGCGTGAGTAAAACCCGGTGGCATGGTTGCTGGACGCGAACACCACCCGGCGCACACCGTTGCGCCGCGCCGCCTCGTACAGGTTGTAAGCCCCAATGATGTTGGCGTGCAGGATGGTCGGCCACGGCGCTTCTTCGGGGAACCCGCCCAGCGCCACCACCGCGTCGACACCTTTGACCACTTTCAACATATCTGCCAGCGACGCCAGATCGCCACCCACGAACGTCTCGCCCGGTTGCTTGCCGAGGATCGGTCGAAGGTCTGACAGCCGCAACGCATACTGCCCCGCAGCTCCCGTCGCAGATGCGTCCCCAGATCGCCGCTCGCCCCTGTAATGAGTATGGTCTTCATCAACTTTGAGCGTCGCCGTATCAGCCGGGAGTGCGGGCTCTGCCCGCGCGCCTTAATGCCAGATCAGTGTCGGCAACCACAACGAAAACGCGGGAACGTACGTCACCAGCATCAGCGCGGCGATGAGCGCGCCATAAAACGGCCATATGGTCTTCATCACCGTGCCCACGGAAACCCCGCCGATGGCGCAGCCGACGAACTGGGTGGTGCCGACCGGGGGCGTATTCAAACCCAGCGCGCAGTTGATCAACATGATGATGCCGAACTGGATGTCGCCCATGCCGTAGGTCTGGCAGATGGGCAAAAAGATCGGCGTACACACCAGGATGGTCGCCGCCATATCCAGAAAGGTTCCCAGCACGAACAGGATGACGTTCACCAACAGGAAGATCACCCAGGGCTTCGAGGTCACGCCGGACAGCAGCTTTCCCGTCAGCGCCGGCACTTCATACAGACTGATGATGTAGCCGAAGGCGGCGGAGATCCCGATCAACAACAGCACCACGCCTGTGGTCTTCACCGCCTTGCTGGCCGCCTTCAGGAACTGCTCCCATTTCAGCGTGCGGTACACGACGGCGCTCAAGAACAGCGAGTACAAGACGGCCACCGCCGCCGATTCGGTGGCCGTGAAGACACCCGACAAGATGCCGCCCAGGATCAGAATCACCACCAAAAGGCCGGGAATCGCCGCCGCGAACGTCCGCCCGACCATCGGCCAGCCCGGGAAGTTGCCGGCCGGGTATCCGCGCTTCACCGCCACCAGGTACGCCGCGACGATGTTGCAGACGGTAAGAACGAACGCCGGGATCAACCCGGCCAAGATCAACCGGGCGATGGACACCTTCCCGCCCGCCGCCAGCGTGTAGATGATCATGTTGTGGCTGGTGGGCATCAGGGCGCCGACCAGCGCGGCGTGGGTGGTCACGTTGACGGCGTAGTCAGCGTGATAGCCCTCTTTCTTCATCATCGGGATCATCACCGCGCCCATCGCCGACACGTCCGCCACCGGTGAGCCCGACACACCGCCGAACAGCGTGCACGCCACGACGTTGCTCATGCCCAGGCCACCGCGAATGTGGCCCACCACCGCCTTGGCGAAGCTGACGATCTTGTCGGCGATGCCGCCGTAAAGCATCAGCTCGCCGGCGAAGATGAAGAACGGGATGGCCAGGAACGAGAACACGTTCATGCCCGACGTCATCTGCTGGAAGATGACGGCCATCGGCAGGCCTTCGTAGAGGATGGTGGCCAGCGCCGACAACCCGATAGAGAACGCCACCGGCACACCGAGGATCAGAAGGCCAAAGAACGAAACGCCGAGTATCGCTAGTGCCATGCCGGCTTGACTTCCTCGTTATGCAAAACCGCGATGATGTGCTCGATGGAGAAAAGGACGATCAGAAGCCCGGCCAGCACCAGCGGCACATAGCGGAACGCCTCCGAGATATGCAGGGTCGGGATCATGTAGTCGCGAACCGACATCAGCAGCTCGAAGCAGAACCAGGCCATCAGCGCGCCGAAGGTCAGCGTCAAAAGGTGAATCGAGATCTCCGTCGGCTTCTTCCACCTCTCGGGTACCAGATCGCCGATCAGCTCCATCCCGATGTGGCCGGCGTCGCGCACGCCCACCGCGCAGCCCAGCATGGTCACGTACAGGACCAGCACCAGCGCCAGGCTCTCGGCCCAGGTGGGCGTGTTGTTCAGAACGTAGCGGCCGAAGACTTGATAGCCCACGGCCGCGATCAGCAGGACCAGGCCCGCAACGCCCAGTTGCAAGCACGTCCGGGCGATGCGGGCACAGATCTTTGTGAACATGCTACTGGGGTCTACTTGCTGCTCTGAATCTTCTTCACCATCTCGCGCGCCTTTGGATCGGTGATGAACTTGTCATAGACCGGCTTCATCACCGCCTGGAACGGCGCCTTGTTCACCTCGATGATCTGCGCGCCGCCGGCCTTGACGATGCCCAGCGACTTCTCTTCGCGCTCGTCCCACAGCTTGCGCATGTACGGAACCGAATCCTTGGCCGCCTGCCGGATGGCCTTGTGGTCGCTGTCCGACAGGCCGTCCCAGATTTTCTTCGAGAACAACAAGATCTCGGGTGCCATCGAGTGCTCGGTCTTCGAGTAGTACTTGGCCACCTCGAAGTGTCGGGTGGATTCGTACGAGGGGATGTTGTTCTCCGCACCGTCGACCAACCCGGTCTTGAGGCCGGTGTAGACCTCGCCAAACGGCATGGGCGTGGCGTTGGCGCCCATTGCTTCCATCACCGCGACCCACAGATCAGACTGCTGCACGCGGATCTTCATGCCCTTCATGTCGGCCAATGACTTGATCGGCTTCTTCGTGGTGTACATCGACCGCGCGCCGCTGTCGTAAAACGCCAGACCGATGAAGCCCTGGGCCTCGCAGCTTTTCAGGATCTCTTCCCCGATGGGGCCGTCCAGCGTCTTGCGCATGTGCTCTTTCGAGTGAAACAGGAACGGCAGCGTCGGCACCATCGTGGTCGGGCAGATGTTGTTCATCGGCGAGATGTTCACGCGAGTGATGGCCACCGCGCCGATCTTGGTCTGCTCGATGGTGTCCTTCTCGCTGCCGAGGGCGCTGTTGTTGAAGAGCTTGATGCCCAGCTTGCCGCCGGTGGCCTTGCCCAGGGCCTGGCCCATGAACTTGATCGCTTCGACCGTGGGATAACCGTCGGGCTGGACGTCGGTGGCGCGAAAGTCCGTCGCCTGGGCGGTCATGCTGACGGACAGCAGCAGACCGACTGAAAGGCCGAGGATGGCTTTCATCAACATCTCCTTGAGGGAACGAAAAGCGTTAAAGGAAAATCCGCGGGGTCGGCCGCGAGGACGCAACGGGCGACCGCCGGGCGGCGGGATTTTGTTACCAATCGGATGACTGTGTCCATCGTCTTCTTCATTCTGTTTCGTCGAGCGCGTCACCTTTCAAACACGACATGTCGCCACTCTGGGAAGTTCTTTTTCCGCTGTTGAGCGGCTTTCGGCGCCCAGCGCCTTTTCCCTGGCCCGCGGCCACCCCGAAAGGCCGTGGCCGAAATCGTGGGGTGAATGTCCTTGCAGACACGTCGCACCTGGCCGCAAACTTTTGCCCATGAAGCGTCGAACGCCATCACCGCCGGCGCGCCGTCCGCCGCTGCGCATCGCCTTGCTCGCCTATCCCGACGTGCAGGCGCTGGATCTCTCCGGACCGCTGGAGCTGTTCGCCCGCGCCACCCGCGTCTTGCGCGACGAAGGCCGGCGCGAGGCGGGATATGAGCTGTGCGTGGTGGGCACCGAGGCGGGTACCCTGCGCGCGTCATCAGGGTTCCGCTTTCTGCCAGACCTCACCTGGCAAAAGCTGCGCGGCCCGGTCGACACGCTGCTGGTCATCGGCGGCGCCGGCGTGCGGTCGCTGCTGACCGATCAGCCGCTCTTGCGCTGGCTGCGTCGGATCGCCCCGCGCGTCCGCCGTCTGGGCTCGGTCTGCACCGGGGCTTTCCTGCTGGCAAAGGCCGGCCTGCTGGACGGCCGCCGCGTCACCACCCACTGGGGCTCCGCCCAGCAACTGGCCCGCGAATTCCCTCGCCTACTCGTCGAGCCGGATCGCATCTGGGTGCGCGACGGAAAGATCGTCACCTCGGCCGGGGTCACGGCCGGGATGGATCTGACGCTGGCCCTGATCGAAGACGACCTGGGCGCCGACGTGGCGTTGGCAGTGGCGCGCGCCATGGTCCTTTACTTGCGGCGCCCCGGCGACCAAAGCCAGTACAGCGCCCCGCTGCGGTTGCAGGCGGCGAAGACGGCGTCGGTGCGCGAGCTGGTCGCCTGGGCCGCCGAGCACCCCGACGGAGATCTGTCCGTGCCCGCCCTGGCCCGCCGCCTGGGCCGCAGCGAACGGCAGTTGAACCGCGTCTTCCGCGCCGAGGTGGGCGTGGCGCCCGCCGCCGCCGTCGAGCAGCTGCGCCTGGAATCCGCCCGCCACCTGCTGGTGGAATCCCAGCGCGGCGTCGAGGACATCGCCGCCCGGGCCGGCTTTGGCAGCGCCGAGGTGATGCGCCGGACTTTCTTGCGGGCGTTGCACGTCTCACCGTCGGAATACCGGGCCCGCTTTTCGGTGCGCGGCGAAAGGCTGGCCTCGTGAAGCCGCGGGTGCATTACGCCTTCGTGGTCGCCGCGGCGATCTTCGTGGTGTTGATCGTCGCCGCCGGCGTGCGCGCCACGCCGTCAATCTTGATCGTGCCTCTGGAACGCGAGTTCGGGTGGAGCCGAAGCGTGCTGTCATCGGCGGTGTCGATCAATCTTTTGCTGTACGGCCTGGTCGGCCCCTTCGCCGCCGCCGTGATGGCCCGCTTCGGCATTCGCCGCACCATCCTGGCGTCGCTGCTGCTGATCGCCACCGGCGTGGCGCTGACGCCGTTCATGACCGCCAGCTGGCAACTGGTGTTGCTGTGGGGCGTGCTGGTCGGCCTCGGCTCGGGCAACACGGCCATGGTTCTGGGCGCCACCGTGGTGCAGCGCTGGTTCGTGAAGAACCGCGGCACCGCCATGGGTCTGCTGACCGCCAGCGCCGCCACCGGCCAGATGATCTTTCTTCCTCTCGAGGCCCGCCTGGCCGAGACGCGCGGCTGGCGTTCGGTGTCGTTCGTGGTGGCGGGCGCGCTGGTGTTGCTGATTCCGCTGGTGGCGTTGCTGGTGCGCGATCGACCCAGCGACGTCGGCCTTCTGCCCTACGGCGCAAGGCCGGATGATCCGCCCCTCGACGGCAGCCGGAAAAATCCCTTCGCCACCGCGCTGCGCGTGCTGCGCGCCGGCTTCGACAAGCGCGACTTCTGGCTTCTGGCCGGAAGCTTCTTCGTGTGCGGCGCCACCACCAATGGCCTGGTCGGCACGCACCTGGTTCCCGCGTGCATGGACCACGGCATCCCCGAGGTGCGCGCCGCCAGCCTGCTGGCGATGATGGGCATCTTCGATCTGGTCGGCACCACCGCCAGCGGTTGGCTGTCCGATCGTTTCGATAGCCGGCGGCTGCTGTTCTGGTACTACGGCCTGCGCGGGTTGGCCCTGTTGTGGCTGCCGCGCGCCTTCGACGCCCAGGTGTTCGGGTTGCCGTTGTTCGCCATCTTTTACGGCCTCGACTGGATCGCCACCGTCCCACCGACGGTGAAGCTGACCACCGACGCTTTTGGTTCCGAAGACGCGCCCGTGGCCTTCGGTTGGATCGTCGCCGCTCACCAGATCGGCGCCGCCGGGGGCGCGCTGGCCGCCGGCCTGGTGCGGACATCGTTGCTGACCTACACCCCGGCCTGGATCGCCGCCGGCAGCATCTGCCTGCTGGCCGCGGTTCTAGTATTACGAATCGGCCGACAGCAAACATCTATACAGCCCGGCCGCGCCTCGGTATAAGGCCGTTATGGATATTACGATTCAGACCCCGAATGGCCCCTTGAACGTCTCTGGTAGCCAGGCCGCCGTTGCCTGGGCACTGATGAACCTTCCCGAGGGAAAAACGGCGAAGGCCCCCGCCGCCGCTGCATCTCCCGGCCGACGCGGTTCGCGCCGTCGTTTCTCCAACGACGAAAAGTCTTCGATCCTGAAGGAGGCCCTTGAGTCCGGCAATATGTCCAAATATGCCAAGGCCAAAGGTATCAACTACGCGACATTGATGAGCTGGAAAGCCAGCCACACCGGCCGCAAGAAAAAGGGCTAGGCGAGCGATCGGTGAACGGGCCGCGAACCGCGCCCGTTCACCGCGTCCGCTTTCTTCGCGAGGATGGCGGCACTGATAGGTGCGCCAGACTTAGGACTCGCGACGGGGTGATCGCGCTTCAGCGCTCCGGGCGATCACGCGGCGTCATTTCCGACGGAAAGGCCCCTTCCCGGAGCGCTGGGCGTCACGAAACGGACGGCCGTGTGAACGTCCGGTGACGACGGTTGGCTACGTTGTGGCTACAGGGCTGCCGCGCCAATCCGAGGCGTGCGCGGAGAGTTCGTGCGCCACACACCCGCGGTCGGCGCTTCCTAGCCGAAGGACTGCTTGTTTCATCGCCGACCGGTCCGGGCAAGAGCGCTAGCACGATGGTTCTCACAGATTGCGCCTGCGTGTACGCTGGTCGCTTGACGATCGTCGGACTGCCTGCGGCGATGAATTGCTCGATTTTAGCGATTGCAATGCTGCTTGCTTGGCCGGTCGCTGTTTTAGGACAGGACGCTGGCGCGGCCCACCCGAAAGGCGGCGCAGGGGACAGGTCCGAAGACGCCAGGAAAAGTATCGACCCCAATGAGATTCGGTTGCTGGTGTCTTCGGTGATCTGCGCAAGCAGGGTAGATCGTCAGGTCGACATCGACGAGATCGTCAGTCAGGACAGCGGATCTCGGATCGCCGTACTGCGGGCAGAAGTAGTGCGGATTGATGGCGACGTTGGCCGCCTTCTGAAGGATCTGAAAAGTCGAAGCAGCCAGCCTTTGGCATGCTCAGCCCCGGATGTACAAAGACTTGTCATTTGCATCGCTTTGAAGGGCTTGTTGCGTGACGATTACTGCGCGAACCCTGAAATGGAGAGTGAGATCGACGCGGCAACCAATATTGACGAGATCTGGCGAGGGTCAAAGGCGACGCTGGAGGCCGCGGAACCGCTCGCGGAAGTCGGGCGTGACCAATCAGTGAAACAGAAAAGAACGAACGATTCCCTTGAAACCGTTATTGACGAGATCTTGCGAGGGTCAAAGGTGACGCTGGAGGCCTCGGAACCGCTCGCGGAAGAACCGCACAAACAAGAACGACCGACATTTCGCGTGGGTGACCTCGCCCTCACGCCGCGGGGCTTTCGCGCCGGAGCAGGTGGTCAGATGTGCTATGCGGACTTCGAGGTTCAAGCCAAACGCAGAATTGGTTTCGCTGGTGTCCATGCGTTCGCGGTCGACGCGAAGGGGGACGTTGTTTATCACTCGATGGAACTTCTTCCAAGGGGTCTCGCGGCCGGTGGAACCACGATGATTGAATTTTCGTTTACCGTTCCCTGTGAAGCCATCAATGGGATGCGGTTCAAACTCTAGCCGCGAGAACCGCTGGGCTACTTCGCACTTGCAGGGACCGCAGCGGCGTATTTCTCCGGCTGCACCATCGGCGGCGGGCAGCCATGTCCGATCAGCCAGGTTTGCCGCGCTGCCGGCGTCGGCTCAGCGCTGTAATTGGCCATGTTCGTCCGAATGCACATCACGCGATACATCTCATCCTTGTCGTCGCCGCAAAGGACGAGCTGCATCGGTTTAGAACAGCGCTGAAAGACGTCCTGTTCAGCGGCCGGTAGCTGCCGAAAGCCTCCTGTGCTCGCACACCCTGCCGCCAGCACCGCCGCGCATATCGCAATTCGCATCATGGACGCCAGGGTCGCATCCGCGCGCCGCGATTGCAACTTGGCCCAGGTTCAGTGCGGTTAACTCCACAAACCGCACTCGCGTTCGGGCGAGGTACGATGCGCGAATGCCAATGTCTACGCCGCGATCACAGACGATGCCGCACCACGAAGCAGCCGTGGTTAAATTCTTGGTCGGCGCCATTCCGGCTTGGTTCGAGTCGTGAATTCATTCCGACCCGGAAATAAGTTTACGAGCAACGGGATGGCCGCTTGCCGAGGTCGATGCCATTCCGTACTTCGACTTCCCCGCCACTGAGCGCAATGAACTTTTCACCATCCAGAAAGGCCGAGACCGTGTCTTGAGCGCCTTGAAGGCGCTGAACGCGGCGGGCTTTTCGAGGGAGCGCGTTTCGCGTCTCTATGCCCTCGCCGACTCATTCAGCGGCGTAAGTCCACTGTGGTCCACCAAAGCTAGCAAGATGATCAGCAACGTTCACCTGAAGAGCAAAGAAATGGCCGAGCAACTGGAGAAATGGGGAGCACCAACCGACGTCTCCCACTCCGTCCACCGTGGCGCGAGATCGTGGCCACGTTCCTGGGCAACGTTTCTTTCTGTTGGCTTGCAAACAAAGAATCTTCGTTCGCGGGCTCGAAGCCTGCTCCTGCATTGTCAGATGCGCCCCGTTGAGGTTGCGATAATCGAGGTGGCCTGGCTTCTTCCTGTCGACGTGAATGGCTATAGGGTCAAAGCTGATCGGCCCCAGGTTACGCCGTTTCCCTTTCCCCGACGGCCGACAAACCACGACCTCCTCGGCCTGGCCACACCTGCAAACTTTGCCGGCGCCAAGGGGTCGATCGGCGCCGAAGCTGCCCGGGCCGCTTCGGACCTCGCCCGCGTGGCCGCCATGCTCGAACCGAAGGAAACAGAGCAGGACGACCGCCCGACCGAAATCCACGTGTACACCGGCATGCGGCCGCCTCGCGAGGTGGCTCACCAGGACGGCGAGCACGCGGAAAGCCCAGACCCGAAGTGCCCGATGTGCTCCGACCAGACGGGAGGCGAGCCATGAGCATCGACGCCGACGCGCTGGCGTCTCTGTTCGCCGCGCTGGCGGCAATTCCCCCGCGGCTCGCCGCTCTTGAGCGGGAGAACGCCGAGACGCGCGCCACGATGGACGCGATACGTGCCGCCCTTCCCCCTGCCCTGCTCACGGTCCCTGCCGCAGCCCAAGCGTTCAAGGTGAGTGTCCCGACCATGCGCCGTTGGGTGAAAGCGGGCGAGGTGCCGACGGTCAAAGTCGGGAACACCATCCGGGTCGACCTTTCGCGCCTCCACGGAACTGACGATTTCACGATCGCCCGACTTGCCCGCGCATCGCGAACTGACGGCAGTTGCCGTGGCTGATCCTTTGCCAGGGAAAGCTCTTGTCACCGGTACCGAATACGGTACCATTGTCCCAATGGGACGCAGGCCTTCAGAGACTCTTGAGCAAGCGCGGCGCAGCCAGGCCAACATTAGGTTTCGGGACCTCTGCAAGCTGGTAGAGGCGATCGGGGACGTGGAACGAAGGCAGAGCGGATCGCATCGGGTGTTCACGCATCAGAAGCGGACCGCACTGCCGATGATCAATCTTCAGAGCGACGGTGCGACCGCGAAGCCCTATCAGGTTCGGCAAGTCCTGCGTCTCATCGACGAGCACAACCTGGAGGTGACATCGTGAAGCAGGCATTCCGTTATCG
This sequence comes from Polyangia bacterium, assembly GCA_036268875.1. Taxonomy (GTDB): domain Bacteria; phylum Myxococcota_A; class Polyangia; order Fen-1088; family Fen-1088; genus DATKEU01. The sequence continues at coordinate 52,557 of DATATI010000055.1, forward strand.
AATCGTGACCGAGTGGAGCGACGAAGATCAGGCCTTCATCGCGCGAGTCCCGGCGTTCCCGGGATGCATCGCGCACGGGAAGACGGCCGAGCAGGCGACGCATGAAGCAGAGCACGCGGCGAAGTTGATGCTCGACGTGTTGCGCGAGGACAAGAAAGCACCGCCTCCCGAAGACGCGGTAGCAGACTTCTCGGGACAGCTACGGCTGCGACTGCCGAAGTCACTGCACGAGGAAGTGTCGCGGCTGGCCACGGCCGAGGGAGTGTCGCTCAATACGCTGCTTCTCTCTCTGGTGGCCGAGGGCTGCGGCCGGCGATCACCCGAACCGGTGCGCGAGCCCGACAAGTCGGCACGCCCCGGCAAGAGGAAGGCGGTGGCCTGATGCCCAGGAAATCGCGGCGACGCCCGCACAACATGGCACCGTCTATCAGCGGGGTCCCGGCAATAGGTAGCCTTCCGGATCAACGGACGACGGCGATATTGACGGGGCTACGCCACGTTCGCTCCGGCCGACAAGGCGCGCGCCAAGCTCGCCGCGGACATGGCCGCTGCTCAAAGCCTGGAAGCTGAAAACCGGGGGCAAGGGTTCCGTCGTGCCGCCGATGCGCAGCGACGGGCGCCACTGCGACGATCACACCCTTCGGGGCTAACTGCCCTCAAGACCGATCTCTTCAGCCCCGCCGACCTCGCCGCCATGACGATCGATCTCTCACCAGGTGATGCCCGCACCGGTACCGTTGGCTACGTTGTGGCTACGCAGGATGTAGACGCCGGCGCCGCGAAGTCGTAAGTATTCGAGATCTTTCTTCGCGAGGATGGCGGAACTGGTAGACGCGCCAGACTTAGGATCTGGTTCCGAAAGGAGTGGAGGTTCAAGTCCTCTTCCTCGCACGACAATGAACGCCTGAGGAAGCCGGCTCTTCGTGAAACGCCACAATAAGGCTGAGACGCTGGTCAACAAGGCGATCGAAGCGCTGCGGCTGGGAAACCGCGCGCAAGCCCAGGCGTTGATCCGGCGCGCGCGCGAGGCGGCGCCACGCGATCCCCACGTTCTTCGAACGTTGGCGGACGTGGCTTTGATTCTGGAAGACATCGACGGTGCCGCGGCTTATCTGGAAGAGGCGATCAGCCATCACCCGCCGCCGCCGCCAGCCGCCTGGCCGCGCATCCTGGGTGAGCTGCGCGTGCGGCAAGGCAACCTGGACGACGCCGTGGGCTGGTTTCAGGTTGCCGCGGCGTCGGCGCCCGCCGACCCGGAGATCTGGCGTTGGCTGGCCACTGTGCGGCGCCGCCTGGGCGACATCTTGGGCGCGGTGCAGGCGTGGCGGCGCGTGCTGGAGCTGTCGCCCGACGAATGGCCGGCGCGCAACGATCTCGGCAACGCGCTGATGGAAGCCAGCGCCTTGGACGAAGCAGACGCCGCCTTCCGCGAGGCGTTCGCACGCGGCGGCGATTCGCCGCTATTGGCCACCAGCCGCGCCACGCTGGACGCGCGCCGGGGCCGCCGCGCCGATGCCATCGCCACGTTGCAAGCGTCGCTGACTTCCCATCCCGACTTTGCGCCGGCCCACGCAGCGCTGGGATTCGTATTTCGCGATCAGGGACAATTCCCGGAGGCCGTCTCTGCCTTTCGTCGCGCGGTCGCGCTGGCGCCGGACAACGCCAGCGCCGTTTGCGGGCTGGGGCGGGCGTTGCTTGAAGGCGGCACGGCCGATCAGGCGCTGGAGATCGCGCAGACGTTCTTGCGGCGCCGACCGGGCTACGCCGGCGCGCTGGCGCTGGAGGCGCTGGCCAGATTGGCCTTGGGTGACGCCGGCGGCGCCGACCGCTTGCTGGATCACGATCGCTTGGTTTGGGCGCGCCCACTGTCGGTGCCGGACGGGTTCGCCGACCTTGACCAGTTCAACGCCGCGCTGTCCGCGCACGCCGCCGCGCACCCCACGCTTCTTTCCTCACCGCCCAGCCACGCCACCGCGGGCGGGTTGCACTCCGGGTCGCTGCTGGCTCCGCCGCGCGGTCCGGTCGCCGCATTCGAGCGGGCCCTGTGGACGGCCATAGCGGCCTATCGCTCGGCGCTCCCCGATTTGCCCGGGCACCCCTTCATCGTCAACCAACCAAAAGCGACGTCCATCAATATGTGGTGCGTGCTGCTCCAGCGCGGCGGCCATCAGATCCCACACATCCACGCCGAGGCCTGGTTGTCCGGCGTCTACTATCCACAAATTCCCGAGGCCGTCCGCGGCGGGGACGGTCCTGCGGGGTGGCTGGAGTTCGGCGACGCCGACCGTCCCTTCCCGCGCCACCAAGAGCCGCGCGTGGTCCGGGTGCGTCCGGTCGAGGGGCTGCTGGTGCTTTTTCCGTCTTATTTCTACCACCGCACCATCCCCTTCGACGCTGACGGCACGCGCATCAGCGTCGCGTTCGACGTGGTGCCGAAGCCATCGTGAGGTGAGTTGGGATCGCCTGTTCGGCGCACCCGGCCGCGGCGCGGCACCAAGAAAACCTGGAGACGGATCCCGGATTCCTGCTACCGTCGAAGACCTCGCCGGTACCTCATCGTCCGTGTTTTCTCAAACGGGAAGGTCATCGATGAAAAATCGGGCACGCTTTGTCTCGTGGTCCTGGGCCGTGCTGTTCGTGGTCGGACTTGGTGCCGCCGCGCCGGCTTCGGCCGCGGTGATCTGGAAGGCCGACTTCGAGACCGGCGACATCAGTCAATTTAACGGCAACGTCAACGCCACCAACAACGGCCGCAAGAACATCGAGATCGTCACCAGTCCTGCGCTGGGGACGATGTCCGGCAAGATGACCATCCACGCCGACGATCTGTTCAATGGATCGCAGATGCGCGTACAGCTGAACCGCAACAGCCCGCGCACCGGCGAAGGCCAAGACCTTTTCATGTCGTTCTCCTTCCTGATGCAGGCGGAGCCGGGGATCCGCGACAACATCGCCTATTTCGAGTCGAACCAGAGTTATCAAAACATGATGACCTGGTGGCTAGAGCCCAAAGCCGGCGGCGGGACATCTGTCGGGTACGGCACCGGCGCGCTGGGACGTACCAAACAGTGGACGGCGGACTTCACGCTGAATCAATGGCATCAGATGGCCATGCACATTCACTGGTCGGCCACCGCCGCCAATGGGCAGGTGCAGCTCTGGTACGACGGAGCGATGGTCCTGGACATCAAGGCGCAAACCAAGGCGGACGCCAACTCGATGTCTTATCAGACCGGCATTCATCGTCCCTCGCGCTCGACGTTCGTGGACACCATCTTTCTTGATAACTACGTCGAGGGCGATTCACTGGCCGACATCATGATCGCGGCGCCTGGCAACAGCGACGGCGGAACCAATGACGCCAGCCCTGGCGCCGACGCAACCGTCGACAGCGGTCCGATCATCAGCGGCAGCGGCGGTTCGATGGAAGGCACCGGCGGCGCCGGCCCCTCCTCCGGCAGCGGCGGCAGCGCCCCCACCGGCAGCGGCGGCGCTTCCGGAATGGGCACCGGCGGCGCCGGTATCACCGGCGTAACGTCCACCAGCGGCGGTTGCGCGTTGGTGACCGGCAACGGCGGGGCGACGGCCGCGCTGTTCAGTTTGGCGATTCTCTTCGCCTGGTCGTCGCGCCGCCGGCGCTAGCGCGAACGCGAACCGGGCCGGAAGGCGAAGCCAATACCGGCGCCCGGGTACCAGTGATCTTTCGGTTCTTCACGAAAGAACAGGTACTGGCGACCGGTGGCTTCAGCAAAGTCCAGCAAGGAATCGGTGGCATGCGCATTGTCGGAAAGAATGACGCCACCGGGGCTCATCTTGCTGTCGACGATGCGGTACTCGCGCGCCTCGTAATCTGCTGAATGATCGCTGTCGTTGACAAAGACGTCGATGGGCTGATTGAAGGCTGCCAAAGTGGTGGCTGAATCGCCATAGATGATCTCGCCCACTTCGGCATAGACACCGCTCAGCAGCTTGCCTGCCGCAGGATTGATCTCGGTGCCGTAATAGCGGCCAGGGAAACCCTCGGCGCGGTTGCGCAACAAAGCGGCGGCCAGCGTGATCGCGCCGTGCCCGCGCTCGACACCGGTCTCGATGACCACCTTCGGTTTGATGGCCCGCACCACCGCGTACCAACCGGCCCGCCGCCCGACTTGCAGCCGCGATTCCAGCTGCGCCAGGCGACCGTAGCGCGGAATTTCGCGCGCATAGTGGGCGCGGAGGGCGTCGTCCGTTTGCAGCTCGCGCAGGTAGCCAGAAACCTGCACCGCCGGGCAGCCGACCACCACGGACACCAGATGGGCCAGGTGCCGGCGGTTTCGCTCGGTCAGATCGTAGGTGAAATTGGCGTCCTCCAGCGAGCAGTGCAGCCACATGATCATGGCTGCCATCCGCCGTTCGTAGTAGCCGAGCGCAAGATCCAGCCGAGCCCGCAGGTGCAGCGCCGAATAAGGAAGGCTCTGGGTCCGCAGCAGATCGGTGCCGCTGATCGCCTGGTAGATGTGACCCAGCCTTTCGCGAAGCAGCGCAAGCCCGGTCTCGTGGGCCTGCGGTGGTGCCAGAGGCAAAGCGGGATCTACGCGGGGTGCATCGCTCATGATCAGTCCACCTACGCCGAACACGACGGTCGGCGCATGACTGTAACACGTTGCTCGCCCAGCCCAGCCCAGCGAACGAGACGCTCGCGGCGGGCGAGCCGCTTACTTGCCGCTGCGCAAATCGACGGTCACGTCGGCCGACAATCCCGGCCGCAACACCAGATCGGCCGGCGGGTCCACCCAGGCGATGCGAACCGGGATGCGCTGGACCACCTTGACGAAGTTGCCGGTGGCGTTGTCGGGCGGCAGCAACGAGAAGCTGGCGCCGGTGCCTCCGGCCAGGCTGTCCACGCGGCCGGTGAGCTTGCGGCCAGGGAAGGCGTCGATTTCGATCGTCGCCGTCTGGCCGGGACGCATCGAACCGATCTGCGTCTCCTTGAAGTTCGCCACCAGGTAGGTCGTGGCGGGAACCAGCTCGATCAGGGGCTGGCCCATCGACACCAGCTGGCCATCGTGCACCGCCAGCTTGGAGGCGTAACCGTCGGCGGGCGCGGTGATGCGCGCATAGCCAAGCTGCAGGCGGGCCAGGGACAGCGCGGCCTGGGCGCCGGCGACGCGCGCCACGGCCAGGGCGGCGCCGGCGCGGGCGGCGGCGATCTGCGGCGCCACCGGGGCGCTTTGGTTCACGCGCCCCTGCGCTTCGCCGACGCGGCTTTGGGCCCCGCGCCGCGCGTCGACGGCCAGCGCCACCTGCGCGTCGGCCTGGCTTTTGGCGGCGCGCGCGGAGTCGAGGGCGATCTGATCGCTTTCCAGCCGCTCTTGCGGGATCGCGCCCGCCTGGCGCAGCGTGCGCGAACGTCCGAGATCAATCTCCGCCTTCTTCAAATCGGCGGCGGCGCGCGCCGCCGCCGCCTTGGCGGAGGCCAGTTGCGCGTCGGCGCTGCCCACCCCGGCGGCCGTCCCGCTCAAGGCGGCGCGCGCGCTGGCGAGACCGCCCTTCGACGTGGCGTCGACGATCTGCACCTGCGCGTCGGCGGCGCTGGCTTGCGCCTGCGCGTTGGCCAGATCGGCCTCCGCTTGCTGCACGCGCGCTTGAAAGTCGGCCGGATCCAGCTCGACCAGCAGCTCGCCACGTTTGACCGCCTGGTTCTCGTGAATGTGCACGTTGGCCACCAGGCCGCCCACGCGCGCCGACACCGGCACGACGTCGGCTGCCACCTGCCCGTCATCGGTGCTTTCGCGGCCGCCGGTCAGCAACGAATAGGTGCCGACGCCGATCAGCGCCACCACCGCCACTATGCCCAGTACGATGAAGGGCTTGCGGCCGCGCGACGGTTTGGCCGGCGCCGCGCCCACCGCCACGGCGACGGGTGAGCCGTCGTTCTTGCGGCCGGCGGCGGCGACGTCGTTCTGGGGTTCTACCGTTGGTTGATTGCTGGTCTGTCTGGCTGTTTCCATCAGTGCTTCTCAGTGCAGTTCCATGCTGGCTTTGCGCGCGCTGGCCGGTCGGCGCAGCAAGAGCGCGAACGGGATAACAAATAGAAAAGCGATGCCGGCGAACAGAAACATTCGCTCAAAAGCCAGCAGCGACGCCTGTTGCGTCAGCATGCCGTCCAGGATGCGTACCGCCCCGGCGTGCGCCGCGCCGGCGTCCAGGCCGCGCGCGCCCAGGCCCGACTGAATCGCGTTCAAACGGGCCATCACCTCGGGCCGTCCGGGATCGATGTGGGAGGACAGACCGGAGCGCGCGGCAACCACAAAATGCGGCAACAAGGTGGCGAACGCCGCCAACCCCAGCGAGCCGCCGATCTGGCGCAGCAACGAATTCAGCCCGGTGGCGTCGGTCAGGCGATAGCGCGGAATGCCCGCCAGCGCGACGGTGGTCAGCGGCACGAACAGTGAAGCGAAACCAAACCCCTGAATGACGATCGCCGTGACCACCGACCGGGAGCTGGTATCCAGCGTGTAGTGCGACATCAGATAAGCGCTGAAAGCCACCAGCACCACCCCACAGATGACCAGGATGCGCGGTTGGACATAATTGTAAAGACGGCCCACCAGCGGGATCCCCACCATCATGGCGAAGGCCCGCGGCATCAGCGCCTCGCCCGACGCCAGCGCCGGAAAACCGAGCAGCTCTTGCATGAACAGAGGCAGCAAGAACGTTATCGACATCAAGATGGCGAACATCATCGCGCCGATCAGCGTCCCGGACAGGAACACCCGATCCTTGAACAGCGACAGATCGACGGCCGGCACCGGCGCGGTCAGCTCGCGAATGACGAAGGCGGCCAGCACGAACACCGCCAGGAACGAACAGACGGTGATGGCCTGCGAGGAGAACCAATCATTGCGGCTGCCCTCTTCCAGCACGTATTGCAGCGACGCCAATCCGGCGGTCATCAAGATGATGCCCTGCCAGTCCAGGTTCTTGCGCTGGGCGGCGGCGCGGGCGTGGTTCTCCCGGCGGATGTCGTCGGGCTCGTGCACGAACCGCGTGACCATGAAGATGCCTAAAAGGCCGATCGGCAGGTTGATATAGAAAATCCATTGCCAGGAAAAATTGTCCAGCAGGTACCCGCCCAGGGCCGGCCCCGCCGCCGGGCCCACCACCACCGCCAGACCGAACAGCGCCATGGCCATGCCTTGCTCTTCAGGCGGGAACGTCTGGCGCAAGATCGCCTGCTCGGTCGGTTGCAAGGCGCCGGCGCCCATGCCCTGCAGCGCGCGGAAGGCCACCATCATCGGCAGCGATCGGGCCAGGCCGCACAGCGCCGAACCCACCACGAACAGACCGAGCGAAAAAAGATAAACCCGTTTTTGCCCAAAAAACCGGCCCAGGAACGCGGTCAGCGGCATGACCACCACGGTGGCGATGACGAAGCCGGTGGTCACCCAGGTCATCTCTTCGACGGTGGCGCCCAGGGCCCCGGTCAGGTGCGGCGTGGCCACGGCGACGATCGACGTGTCGATGGCTCCCATCAGCGTCCCGAAGGTCACCGACAGCGTCACCACCCATTTGTTCACCGGAGCCCGAGCCAGCGGCGCGGTCATCGCGGCGGCGGTCACGCGGACGCCCCGCGCGAACCCAGGCCACCGAAGAAGGCGTCCAGCAGACGTTCCACCTCTGGCTTCATGCCCTGCCCCTTTTCGAAGACCAGGTCACGGATGACCAGGGCCCGCAGCATGCCCATGAAGAACACCGCGTCCAGATCGGCCAGCTCGGGCCGCAGCGAACGTTCGCGCACGCCTCGTTTCATCTCTTTTTCGATGCGCACATAGATGGCCCGCATGGCGTTGGTTTTCTTCGCCCAGGCCTGCGGGTACATCTGATGATAGCGGCCGATCTCCCGTTGCAAGACGATGCTGGTAAAGCGGCGGTGCTGTTCGCAGTGGGTGATGAAGCCGAGCAGGATGAGCCGCAGCCGCTCTCGCAGCGGCTGGCCCTGACCCTCACGGCTGGCGGCGTCGATCCGCTCGACCAGCTCGGCGTGGCGGGCGGCCAGAAGACCGGCCAGCAACGCCTCGCGATCGGCGAAGTGGTTGTAAAGCGTCCCCACCGACACGCCGGCCTTGGCGGCGATCATTCCCATGTGTGCGGCGTGCAGGCCGGCGTCACCGAATACTTCCTCGGCGGCGTCCATGATGGCGGTCATCGTCGTCTCCCGGATCCGGCGGCGCAGGCTTGGCCGCGCGATTCCAAGATTTGAACGACGGTTCATATTTTGAAATTTTGCTACCAAGCGCGCCGCGGATCAACGGCAAATTGAAGTTGAAATCGCCGCTGTTGACGGGGGCGCCAGAACGGGACGGGCCCAAAAAGAAAGGCCCCGGCCGACAAGCACCCACGTCTATCGCAGGAACAGTCCCGTCGGGTCCGGATCGTCATGCCCGCGGCGGCTCGGCCGCGCCGCCGCCGGGTCGGCGCCGGTCCCCAGCGGCAGCTCGACGATGAAGGTCGCGCCGTCGTTCGGCTGGCTTTCCACGCGGATGGTGCCGCCATGGGCGCTGACGTATCGCCGCGCCAACCACAAGCCGATGCCCCAACCACCATAGTTGCGGGTGGCGACGGCGCGTTCGAACTTTCCGAAAATGCGCTCGCGATCCTCGACGGCGATGCCGATGCCGTGATCGCGCACCGACATCACGGCACATTCGCCAACCTGTTCGATCGACACTTCCACCGGTTGGTTGCCGGAGAACTTGACGGCGTTGGACAGCAGATTGCGCATCACCAGTTCCAGCGCGGCCCGATCCCACCACCCTATCACCGGGCCGCTGGCCGACAACGTGATGGGGGGCGTGCCACCGCTGGCATCGTCGTGACAGAGGCTGATCGTGGCGCGCACCAGCTCGGCCAGGTCAGCGCACTCGCGCCGCGCGGCGAGCGAGTCGGCAGCGGTGCGGCTGGCGTCCAGCATCAGATCAACCAGGCCCTCGAGGCGCATCAACTGGCGCCCGATCATGCTCACCTTGGCCGGTAACGTGCGCGCTGAGGCCGCCGGCTCACGGTGCGCGTCTTCCAGTTCACGCGACAACCCCTGCACCTGCAAGCGGGCGGCGGTCAGCGGCGTGCGCAGCTCGTGCGCGGCGACAGTGAGGAATTCGTCGCGCATGGCCAGGGCGGTGGTCAACTGCGAAAAACTATTGGCCAGCGCCATCGCCTGCCCGATCTGTCCGCCCAGCGCTTTGACGAACGCGATGGGCGCCGAGCCGTTCTCTGCCGGCGTGTCCGAGGCGGCGAACAGCACGCCCACCCGAGGCTGTTCTGATCCAAGAGGAACCACCAGCGCGGTCTTCGCGTTGGCCCCGCCCAGCACCCGACGGGTGATGTCGCGGGGAACCATCGCCGAGGGCAGGCGCATCGGCACGCCGGTCGACAGCACCTGCTGCAGGACCGCCGGGCAACCGAAAAATCCGGCCAGCGATCCGTCATCTTCGGGCCGAAACCCAACGATGCGACGACAGGTGAAGGGATCGGCGGGGCCAGCGCCGGCCAGATACAGCGCGCCCTTCGAGATCCCGGCGGCGTCCAGACAGCCAGGCAGCACGTCATCCAGCACGCCGTCGACGGAGCCGCCGCGCGATAATGTGTCCGCCATCCCGCCCAGCAACGACAACTGTGACGCCTGGATGGCCGACGTCTGCGCCAACCGCGTGCCAAGCGTGACCTGCCGGCCCAGCTGGCGGTTCACCCGGTGCACGTGCGCGCGGTTCAGCAGATCGATGGCGTCCGTCGGCACCGGCGTCACGTCGTGGGAAAGGATCTCTAGCACCGCCTGGACCAGCTCACGCGAGCGCGAAGGCCGCTGCACAAAACGGGTGGCCCCCACGCGCTCGGCCAGATCAAGGTCGTCCTGCTCGATGTACTGAAACGACAGCAACAGCACCGGAATGCGCGCCAGGGCCTGATCGCGCCGGATCTCCAGGCACAATTCGAACCCGTCCGTGCCCGGCATCAGCACGTCGCTGACGACGGCATCGGGCGGATCGACACGCGCCGACTGCAAGGCGCCTTCGCCCGACGAGGCGGTGTTCACGCGGAACCCGGCCGCTTCCAGCTGATAGGTCAAAAGCCGCTGCTGCACCGGATCATCGTCGACCACCAGAATGCGCCGTGATTTGCCGATGTCCGGCGGACGATGGCGGCCGGCCGGGATTTGGGCGTTGACGGCCTGGATCACCCGCCGCGGATCCAGTGGCTTCAGTAACAGCGCGCTGAACCCGACGGCGGCGACCTTGGCCGCCTGCACTCCGCCCAGAAAACCCGAGACGGCCAGGATGGGCAGCGAATCGCCGCCGGCCGCGGCGCGCAGCCGGCGGGTCAACTCGAGGCCGGCCATGTCCGGCAACATCAGGTCCTGCACGACGACATCGGGCGAAAATCGTTCGCGCTCCAGCAGAGCCGAGCCGCCGTCGGCGACGGACAGCACGACGTAGCCTTCGCCTTCCAGGGCAGCGCGAATCAGCTGCCGCAAGGTCACGTTGGGCTCGACCACCAGCACGCGCGGGTTACTCACCAGCAGTTCCTTTTGTCACCACGACCCCGATGAAAACGCCCCGCCGCGATCACCGTCCTCGTCGTCGTCACCGTCTTCGCCGCTGGCAGCGGTGCTCGACCGAGATGACGGGGAGGGCGCGCCGGCCGATTGATGGTTCACGAAGGTGGCGAAGAAAGCACAGCCCCGGTCAGGCAAGGTGCGCACGCCGACGGTGCCGCCCTGCCCTTCCACCAGCCGCTTCATCAACGACAAGCCCAGCCCCGTGCCGGCGCGCCGCCGGCCGTTGGGCGAATCCAGGCGGGAAAACTCGTCGAAGACCTTGGCGGCGTCCTGCGGGCGCAAGCCGCTGCCGTTGTCTTCCACCTCGAGTCGCAGAAACTGCGCGCCCTCGGCACGCAGGCGGATGCACACCTTGCCGCCCCGGCCGGTGAACTTCAGGGCGTTCGACAGATAGTTGCAGACCACTTGCTTGAGGCGCGCCGGATCGATCACCGCCTGCGCCGCCGACGGATGAACGTCCACCCGCACGTCGATCGCCTTGGCCCGCGCCACCGGGGCCAGCATGGTCACCACGCTGCCGACCAGGCGCGTGACGTCGGCGATCGGTTCGGGACGATAGACGATTCTCCCCGATTCGATACGGGCTAGATCAAGGATGTCGTTCACCAGTCCCAGCAGGTGCCACCCGCACGACAGCACGTAGCCCAGGATCTCACGGTGCTGAGCCGACCCGTACTCGACGTCACCATCGGCCAGCAACTGCCCGAAGCCGACGATGGCGTTCAGCGGGGTGCGCAGCTCATGGGCGGCATAGGCGACGCTGGCGCCTTTGACTCGGCTGTCTTCTTTCAGCTCCGCCTCGACGGCCTTCTGTCCGCTGATGTCACGAACCGCGGCCACCAGATGCGCGCCGTTTTTCAGAATCGCGCGCCGGGCACGGACATCGCCGATGAACTGGCTGCCGTCCTTGCGCCGGCAGGTTCGTTCGCTGGACGAACCGCCGCCGCCTGGGGGCAGCCACAACAGGTCCGCTGAACGATGGCCGATCACCTCGGTGGCGGCATAACCGAACAGTTGTTCGGCCAAGGCATTGAAGGCGACCACGCAACCATCCCGGCGCTCGACGATCAGGGCGTCGGGCGACCATTCGGCAAAAACGAATCCGTTCTCATCAGGTTCGATCGTCATGGTTTTTTCTGATTCCCAAACCCAGGACTGATCCTGAGAACAAATTGCAATCGCCGAAATCTTAATCCTCGCCAGCCACAGGGTGTGGTCTTTCGCCCACCACACACGAGAAAATCTCAGCCTTCTGCGAAGCCGGAAGTGGCATCCGGGAGACACGCGCGGCCGTCAGCCACAACATTGCAGCGCGGTCGCGCGGACGCTGCTTACGTAGGCTCGTCGCGAAACACGCGGTTGCCACCGGCGCGCTTGGCCCGATAGGCGGCCGCATCGGCGCGCCGAATGACATCGTCGCCGATGTCGCCGGCGGCGGTCCTTTTGAGCGAAGCGATGCCCACGCTGACCGTCACCGGAATCCCGTCCGGGTTCAACCGGGCGACATGGCCCAACGTGCGCGAGGCAAACACCAGCGCATCGTCGCCCGAGGTATGCGGCAACAAGACCACGAACTCGTCGCCGCCATAGCGGACCGCCCGATCGGTCTCCCGTCCCTCGCGGCGCAAGACATCGGCCACCGCTTTGATGACGGCGTCACCGGCCAGATGGCCGTGTTCGTCGTTGATCCGCTTTAACTTGTCGATGTCGAACACCACCACCGAGAAGGCCAGGCCGTAACGTTCGAAGCGCGCCCGCTCGGCGGCCAGGGCGGCGCGCAGCGAGCGGCGATTGCCGAGGCCCGTCAGCTCGTCGTTCTGGGCCTCGACGCGCAGGCGATCGCGCCCGGCGGCCTGTTCCAGCACGCGCTGGATGCGGGCCATCAGCTCGTCGCGGGAGAATGGCTTGCGCAGAAAGTCCACGTCGTCCATCTGCGCGCCGCGCACCCGCGCCGGCAGATCGTCGGCGCCCGAAAGAAACAAGATCGGCAGCGTGCGCAGGGTCTCGGTCTCTCGCGCGCGCCGCGCCAGTTGAAATCCGTCCAGCATCGGCAGCCTCACATCCAGCAGCAACAGCGACGGCCGGATCGCCGCCGCCTTCACCAGGCCCTCTTCGCCGGTCGATGCGGTGGTGACGAAGAATCCCTCTTCTTCCAGGCTGTCGGCCAGCGTCTGTTTCAGGCCTGGATCGTCCTCGACGATCAGGATGCGCTTGGGAAAGCTGTCAGATTCGCTCTCCGGCAACAGCGCTGGTGGGTAGGCGTTGAGCGGCACGCCAGCCGCCACGCCGACTTTGCGGTCGATCGACGAGCGGCCGTTGTTCAGGCCGACGCCATTGCGGTTTTCCGCGTGGGTGCGTTCTGAAAGGATCAGCGCGGTGAACTTGGCCAGCAGGCTGGCGGCGGTGCGCGCCTCGACCGACGCCGGCACCGAATGCGCCGACTGCACCAGGAACGTACCCAGACATCGGCCGGCCCGGGCCAGCGGCACCGCCGAGACCGACCGCAGCTCTGGCGGCAAGAGATGCCGCACCCGTTCCAGGCGCGGATCGCGGCGCACGTCGTCGATGGTCACCACCTCGCGGCGTTCGATGGCCGCCGAGATCTCCGGATAGCGATCCAGATCCAGGCGCAGATCGATCGCCGACGGCGCGTGCGGCGCCGCCACCACGCGCGGGCCGTCCTCCAGCAGGATGCACGATCCGCGCTGCCCCAAAAGGCGGGTGATGTCGCCGGTGGCTTCGAAAAGCAGGTCGCGCGTCGTTCCCTCGGCCGCTACCTGAATCAGTCGTTCGATGGTCTCGCCCAGCCCGGCCGGTCCCCCCTGCTCCAACTGCGCTGCGAGGTCCGTGGTCGCGCGCGTCCCCATACGGTCACCTCCCCCCGCCTGTAACGACAGTTTAGCCTGTCTTCTAAAGTCGCGCCTTTTTCCAGGCGGCGAATTTTCGATCCCGCCGGGCCGGGTGTAAGCTCTGCGCGCCGTGTTCTGGACACGACAGCGGAAGCGGCTGCTAGGCCTGGCTCCCATCGCCGGGTTCGCATCGCTTGTGGTTCTTGGTTGCAGCGCGCTGATCAAACCGCCGGCGCCTTCGACGGGCAGCGGGCCAGCGACGCCCGCCCGCAAGTCCAACCGCTCTGCTGCCGCGGCCGGGCGCCCGGTCACCAAGGCCGACAGCCAGCCGGTCTGTCCCGACCCGTCGGACCCCGCCGCCCTTGCCGACGCCGACTGGAGCGGCGATTTTTCGCTGACCGACGAAGAGGCTCGGACCTTGACCAGGGCGCTCACGGCGGCCGCCGGCGTGCAGGCTTTGTCTACTAAACTGGACACGGACCTGCGCACCGCCTGCACCGGCATCGCCCGCGAGCTGGGCCTGAAAGCCGACGGCGACGGAATCGAGCCCGCCTGCGCCGCGGCGGTGCGGGCCATCAACGAATCGCGCGTCCGTCTGGGTGGCGCCGCTCGCTACAGCGTGGCGTACGTGGCTCCGCGCTGCGCGCTGCCGGAACGCGCCATCACCGGCTGCCTCAAGCGTTGCGGCGCTGGCGAGGGCGCCGGGGGGGAATCATCATCGGCGCCGCGCGCGCGCCTGGAGTGCCCGACCCCGGCCAGCTCGGGCGTGTGCGATGGAATCTGCAGTGGCAACTGCGACGTCGCCGAAGGGATGGTTTGCGACGGGCATTGCTACGGCGGGTGCGATTGGGGCTTTCACGGGTGGTGCGACGGAACCTGCGTCGGATCCTGTAACGGGAGACGCGCGCACGGAATCTGCAACGGACGCTGCGTGGGGCAATGCAATGGAGTGGTCAAGCAAGGAAGCTGCCGGGGTCGCTGCCTGGGCCCGTGCGATCTGCGCCATCCCGTCTCCTGCGCCGGCACCTGCTCTGGACGCTGCGCCGGAACATGGAAAAACCTGCAGTGTGAAAGCGTGCCCAGGACCGCCGGTGTCGACGCCGCCTGCGCGGCAAGCTGCGACGCCGATCTATCCCCGGCCGCTTCGTGCAGCAACGCCCGCGTCACCGTCACCATCGACCACACCCACCACGTGGCGCGCGCCAAGCGCCTGGCCATCGCCCTTGAACGTTACCTGCCCGCCATCTTGCGGGTCTCGGTGGGAATGAAGGCTCGGGCTGCGGCGGCCACCCGTTCTGCCCAGGCCGCGTTGTCGGCCAGCGACGATTTGATGTCCAGCGCCGACAGCCGCGGCGAGGCGGGCGCCGCCCTTTCGTCGTGCGCCAGCGGACCGCTGCGCACCGGCCTGGCCGCCATCGGCAGCGTGAACGTCAGCATCCGGGTAGCAATTGAGGTCAAGACAGCAACCGATGCATCCGATAACGCCGGAGGGCACCACCGTGGCTGATGCGCTAACCTCACACTCGATCGTGCCTATCAAGGAAGGAGATCAGCCACCTGTCGCTCGCTTGTCCGACGATGCGGCCTCATCGACGCCGGCGGCGGTGATTGATCACCTGGCCCCCCTGCAGGCGATCACCTCGGCGCTCTCGCGCTCGCTGTCGCCCGAGGAAGTGGCCGGCGTGGTGATCGCCCACGCTCACAACGTCGTGCAGGCCAGCGCGGCGGCGGTTTTCTTCTGCACGCCGTCGGGCGACCTGCGCCACGTCGCCTCGCGCGGGCTGTCGCCGATCGCGGTCGAAGGCTGGAGCCAGGGAAAGCTGGAGCTGCCGCTGGTGGTGCGCATGACCGCCTCCTCACGCGAAGCTCAATGGTACGAGACCCATGAAGAGCTGGTGGCGGCGTTCCCCAGCGTGCGCGACTCGCACACCCCCGCCGAGCGGCTGCAGGCCCTGGTGGCGCTGCCTTTGAAGCTGGGCCAGCGCATGCTGGGCGTGATCGGATTTTCGTACAACGCCAACCGCCGCTGGAACCCCGACCAGCGCGACTTCCTGCTGACCGTCGCCGAGGTCTGCGCCCAGGCCCTGGACCGCGCCTATCTTTACGACGCCGAGCGCACCGCGCGCTCCGAAGCCGCCGAGGCCAACCGCCGGCTGCGCCTGCTTTCCGAGGCCGCCAAGGCCTTCGCCGAATCGAACCGCGATCTGTCGTCGGCGCTGAGCGTGATCGCCCAGCAGCTGACCGAGATGGTCGGCGGCGCCGCCACCATCGCCCTTATCTCGCTGATCCGCGAAGACGGCACGCTGATGGAGAACGTGGCGGCGCGGGCGCAGGATCCGGAGTTTTCGCAGCAGCTGGTGGCGTTCGCCCGAGAGAATCCCCAGCGCGTGGGGGTGGGCCTGCGAGGCCGCGTCGCGGCCACCGGCGAGGCGGTGTTGTTCCCGGTGATCGAACAGGACCCGCTGGAGTCGGCCGACGATCCCACCTATCAACCGCTGTTCGATCGCTTCAAGCCGACCACGTTGATGGTGGTTCCGCTGCGCGCGCAGGATCGCATCCTGGGGACCATCTTGCTGATTCGCGCCGATCCGGCCCGCCCGTATTCGGAGACCGATCTGGCGCTGGTGCAAGAGCTGGCCGATCGCGCCGCCCTGACCATCGAGAACGCGCGTCTTTACGAAGCGGCCCAGCGGGCCATTCGCGTGCGCGACCACATCCTGGCCACCGCCGCCCACGAGCTGGTCACGCCGCTCACCGTGCTGCGGCTGCAGCTGGCCAGCTTGCAGCGCACCGATCCGCAGGTGCGTTCAGCCAACAAGATCGAGATGGCCACGCGTAGCCTCGAGCGTCTGGACAACATCATCGACAAGTTCCTCGACATCTCGTGCATCTCGGCCGGACAGCTGTCGCTGACCCCGGAAAGCGTCGATCTGTCGGCGCTGGTGCGCGACGTGGCGGGTCTCTTCTCTGAACGCCTGGCGCGGTCGGCGTGCGAGCTGGACCTGCACGCCGATCAGACCATCGTCGGTCACTGGGACAAGCTGCGCCTGGAGCAGGTGGTGACCAACTTGATGTCGAACGCCTGCCGCCACGGCCGCGGCC
>DATATI010000056.1 GCA_036268875.1 Polyangia bacterium
GCGTGCCGGCATCGTGCTGTTGTCCGACTACGCCAAGGGCGCGTTGACGGCGCGCGTCATCCGCAATGTCATCGACGCCGCGCGCAAGCTCGGCAAGCCGGTCATTGTCGATCCCAAGACCGCGAATCTGGCGATCTACCGCGGCGCCACCCTGCTCAAGCCCAACCGCAAGGAATTTGCCGAGGCGACCCGCAGCCGCGCCGATACCGACAGCAACATCACCGAGGCGGCCCAGGAGATCATGCAGCTTGCGGATTGCGAAGCCGTGCTGGTGACCCAAAGCGAGCACGGCATGACGCTGGTCGCGCGCGGTGCTGCGGCCATTCATGTGCCAGGCCATGCGGTCAAGGTCCGCGACGTCTCCGGCGCCGGCGATACCGTTGCCGCGGTGCTCGCAGTCGCGCTGGCGGCGGGCGCCGATTGGGAAGCGGCGTTGCGGATCGCCAACGCCGCGGCGGCCGTCGCCGTCAGCAAGAGCGGTGTCGCAACCGTGACGCTGGCCGAATTGCGCCGCAAGATCTTGCCGCACGCCTTCCTTGCGGCTGAAGAGAAGATCATCGCGGCGGGCGGTGAACTCGACGCGCAGCTTCGGGATTGGCGCAGGCAGGACCTGCGGATCGGATTTACCAACGGCTGTTTCGATATCCTGCACCCCGGCCATGTCAGGTTGCTGACGGCGGCGCGAGCGGCCTGCGACCGCCTGATCGTGGGTCTCAACAGCGATGCCTCGGTCGGGCGGCTGAAGGGCGAGGGCCGCCCCGTGCAGAGCGAGCATGCCCGCGCCGAGGTGCTGGCGGCGCTGGAGGCGGTCGACCTTGTGGTGCTGTTCGAACAGGACACGCCGATCCAATTGATCACGCAGATCAGGCCGGGCGTCCTGGTAAAGGGCGCCGACTATACCCGCGAGCAGGTGGTCGGCCACGAGGTCGTCGAGGCCTATGGCGGCGAGGTGCGGCTGGTCGATATCCTGCCCGGCTTCAGCACGACATCGCTGGTCGATCGTGCCCGCAGAGGCCAACTGTGAACACCGGCACCACAACTTCATCGGCAGCTCCGGCGGCGTCGGTCTGGCGCGACCCGCAAGCCTGGGCCAGCACGGCTGATGTCGTCGCGGTCCTGATTGCGCTGGCGCTGCCATGGTCGACGTCGCTGGTCGGCATCTTCGGCGTGGTGTGGGTGATCAGCGTGGTGCCGACGCTTGATCCCGGGGCGTTCGCGGCGTCACTGAGACGTCCGATCAGCGCCCTGCCGATCGCGCTGTTCGCGCTGGCGGTGGTCGGAACCCTGTGGTCGGACGCGCGATGGGGCGCGCGCCTCTATGCCATCAGCCCGACCGCCAAGCTGCTGGTGCTGCCG
This sequence comes from Polyangia bacterium, assembly GCA_036268875.1. Taxonomy (GTDB): domain Bacteria; phylum Myxococcota_A; class Polyangia; order Fen-1088; family Fen-1088; genus DATKEU01. The sequence goes on from DATATI010000056.1 coordinate 1,357, forward strand.
ATCCTGCTCTATCACTACCAGCGTTCGACCCGCGGCATGTGGGTGTTGACAGCGTTTCTCATCTCCTGCGCGCTGCTGATGGCGGCGTCGTGGATCGTCGCCTTCGATCCCGGCCTTTCGCTCAAGCCGAGGCTGGAAGGCGAACGTGGAATTTTCGTCAAGAACTATATCGACCAGAGCCAGGAATTTGCGCTCTGTGCGGTGGCGCTGGCCTATCCGGTCGTCACCCTGCTGCGCGCCAAACGGATTGCTCCGGCCTTGTTGCTGGCCGCCGTGGCGCTGAGCTTCGCCGTCAACATGACCTTCGTCATTGTCTCGCG
>DATATI010000057.1 GCA_036268875.1 Polyangia bacterium
ATCGACGTGCTGGGCCTCGCGTCGAAGCTTAACGTCGTGTCGGCGATCAGCATCAGGCGCCCGGCGCCGTCGGGGCGCGCGTCGATGACAGGGGTGCGGACGACGCGCCGCAAGCCGGCGGCGACAGGCGGCGTGAACACCAGGAACCCCACGGTCGGGGCGAGCGGCAGATGCAGACTGGCATCCCGGGTGGCGTCGTTGGTCCAGCGGCCGGCACAGTTCACGACGGTATCGGCCTCGTATTGGGCGCCGTCGGCGGTGCGCACTCCGGTCACGCGATCGCCGGCCACGATCAGGTCATCGACCCGGGCGCCGCAGACGATTTGCGCGCCATGGCGACGCCGCGCGGCGGACAGCATCGCATGCGCGTAGACGACCGGATCGAGCCACCCTTCTTCCGGAAAGAATGCCACCGGCGCGTCGCCGATCATCGCCGGATCGATGTCGGGCTCCAACTCCTGCACCTGCCGCGCGGTTATCCACTCCGCGGCATAGCCCCAAGACTGCAGCCGTTCTACGTTCTGGCGCTGCGCCGCGCGATCGGGTTCGGCTTCCCATTCCAGACTGCCGCCGCCGTGCCACCACGGAAGGGCGCCGAATTCTTCGGCCAGCGCGGCATGCGCCTTCATGCCGGCGACATTCAGATCGTGATAGGGCTTCGGCGGCTTTTTGTGCGCGTTGGTCCAGGCGAAGCTGATGCCAGAGGTGCCGCCGCCGATGCGCGCCGCTTCCAGCACCGTAACAGCCGCGCCGGCCTGAGCCAGCCGATACGCGACCGAGGCGCCCATCACGCCGGCACCGATCACTATCGTCTTAATCATCTGCATCTCCTCTGGTTCAATGGATTATGGTATGCAGCCGGCCGGCCATCGCCAGAGGACATCAAGATCGGCTGGACGATCCAGCATTGCCGCAGCGCAGCGGAACGGCGGGTGCAAACCCTCGGTCTCGAGCGAGAGATTCGGGTCACTCCAGAGCACAAGCCGGCTCTCTTGAATGCGTGCCCCCGTTCCCGATCCCCGACAAAACCCTCCTCACGAAAAAATCGACAATGGAAATCAGGAGCAGCCTGATCGGCCTCAGGACGGCTGCTGCGATACGGCCTTTCACTCAGGAAGCTGGAGTGATCGATCAGGTCGCGACAGCGGCCTGCTGCCAGCGGTTCGAGTACGGGTTTTCTAAATCGGTGTAAAGACAGGCGATCTTTCGATCCTCCGTGTAGGTCCGCTCGATAATCCTGCGTACCAGGACGGGACACGCTTCAAGACCGGCTCTTTTGAGCAAAAAAGGCTTTGAAGGCGGCGGTTAGCGGAAGACGATTTGGCGTTGCTCAGGCCGGTCGAACGGAGGATGCTTCCTTCATAACCACCCGGATCCTCTCGCATCTGGGCTTAGACTAAGGTTACCCGCTCCATGAAGCCGTCCCTCCTATCCGTCCTCTGCGCCGCTTTTCTCATGAGCCAAGCCCACGCCCAGGGCCTCCTCCAGACGAACCGCGTCTCCGCGGATCTCGCAAACCAAGCCGTTGCGGCGGTTGTTGCGAAATGCGCCAGCCAGGGTTACGCCGAGACCGGCGTGCTGATCGATGCCGACGGGGTGCAGCAGGCTGTGCTGCGCGGTAATCGCGCCGGCGCGCACACGCTCGACAGCGCCTTTGCCAAGGCCTACACGTCGGCATCGTTCAAGACCGACACGACCGCGCTTGTTGAAAGGTCGAAGACGGTACCGGTATTGGCGAACCTATTCAAATTGCCGCATCTGCTGTTGCTCGGCGGAGGCATCCCCATCAAGGTGGGCGACGAAGTGGTTGGAGCGATTGGCGCCGCCGGGGCCCCGGGCGGCGATCTCGACGACGCGTGCGCCCGCGCCGGCCTGGACGTGATCAAGGACCAGCTGAAGTAGCGGTCACGCCGTTTATCGGAAGTCTGAGCCGGTGAAGGAATCACAGAATGAGAGTCGGGATCTCGCTCACGAGTAATCACCCGAACGTGAAAGACCCGCGCCAAGGAGCGCGCTGGATGATCGAGCGAGCCGCGGCGGCACACCGCTCCGGGCTCGATACCCTGTTCGTCGGCGACCAGCACGTCTCGCCCACGCCCTATTATCAGAACACGCCGATGCTCGGGCGGCTGCTCGCGGAGTGGGGAACGGCCCCGGCCGGGTGCCTGTTCCTGCTCCCCTTATGGCACCCGGTGCTGGTGGCTGAGCAGATCGGGACGCTGGCGGCCATCGCTCAAGGCCCCTTCATCATGCAATGCGGACTCGGCTGGGGCGAGGCTCGGTTCGCCGCCATGGGCGCAAACATCAGGACGCGTCCGTCGGCTTTCGAGGAAGCGCTCGACATTGTCCGCCGCCTGCTGGCGGG
>DATATI010000058.1 GCA_036268875.1 Polyangia bacterium
GCGGCGGAAGCGGCGATGGCGTGCTCGCTGCGGCACTACGGCCAGTTGGCGCCGGTGACGGCGTGCTGGCGGGAGGGACGGGCCGAGTTAGTCGATGGTTTCAAGCGGCGCACGGCGGCGGACTTGGTGGGCTGGCAGACGCTGAGCGTGCGGCTGGTGGAGATGGATGAGCGTGGGGCCAAGGCGGCGATTTACGGACTCAACCGTACGGGCCATCCGCCGAGCGAGTTGGAAGAGGCGTGGATCGTGCAGGCGCTGGTGCGTGAGGACGGCCTGTCGCAAGTGGAAGTGGCGGCGCTTTTGGAGCGTCACAAGAGTTGGGTGTGTCGCCGGCTGGCGTTGTTGGAGCGGCTGTGTGAGGTGGCCCAAGCGGACCTGCGTTTGGGAATCTTGTCGCCGGGCCTGGCGCGACAGTTGACGCGGTTGCCCGTGGGCAACCAAGCGGCGGTCTTGACGGCGGCGCGGCGTGCCGCCTTGACGATGGCCGAAGTGCAAGGCGTGATCGACTTGCTCCAAGGCGCGTCGCCCGAGCAGGAGACGCGGGTGCTCGAAGAGCCGCGGGCGGCGCTCCTGCAAATGGCGGACGTGTCGCCGCCGTTGCGCGATCCCCGATTGACGGTGGCGGGGAACCGCTTGGCGCGGCAGTTGAGCATGCTGCTCGACTTGTTGACGCGTATGGAGAACTGGCTGCGTCATCCGGGCCTGGCGGAACTCAAGCGCGACGATCGCCGCGTGTTGGCGCCGCGTTTTCAGCGACTGGCCGGCACGGCGCGGACGACGATCGCGGCGGTGGAGGAGGTTTGGACCGCGGAATACCTGGAAGCAAGCTCATGACCGAAGACATGCGTAACGAGATTATTCGCCGCCGCCAGCAAGGAACTTCGCAACGGCGCATCGCTCAGGATCTGGGCGTCGCGCGTGCGGCCGTGCACGACGTCCTCCAGCGCTGGGCCGCGGAGCGAGCCCAGGGAGCGCCGGCGTCCTTGCCTCGGCCCAGCGTGCGTCGGCCGAGCGTGCTCGACGCCTACGACGATGCCATGCGCCAGTTCTTAAGTCGTTATCCGGATATGACCGCGGTCCGCATCCATGAGGAGTTGCGTCGGCAAGGCTTCACCGGCCACTACTCCATCGTGCGCGACCGCGTCCGGCAATTGCGCGCCACGCCCGCGGCCGAGCCGGTCGTCCGTTTCGAGACCGTCATGGGAGCGCAGGCGCAAATGGATTACAGCAGCTACGACATCGACTTTGTCGCCGAGGGCCGCCGCCGCGTCCACCTCTTCAGTTACGTGCTGAGCTACTCGCGACGCAGCTACTTGCACTTCGTCGAAGCGCAAGATCTGCCGACGACCTTGCGCGAGCACGTCCGCGCCTTCGCGCATCTGGGAGGCGTGGCGGCGCACTGTTTGTACGACAACATGAAAGTCGTGGTGCTGCGTCACGGCGACGAAGGCCCGCTCTACAATCCCAAGTTCCTCGCCTTCGCCAGCCACTACGGTTTCGCGCCCCGCGCCTGCCGCGTGCGCCGCAGCCAAACCAAGGGAAAGGTCGAACGTCATTTTCATTACGTGGAAAGCAACTTTCTCAACGGCCGCACCTTCCGCACCCTGGAACATCTCAACGAGATGCTCCAGGGCTGGCTGGCCAATGTGGCCGACGTCCGCGTCCATCGCGAGACCCGGCAGCGGCCCGTCGACCGCCACGCCGAGGAACGACCGCATCTGCTCCCCTTACCAGCTACTCCTTACGATGTGTCCGTCGTCGAATATCGCGTCGTCGATGTCGAGGGCTTCGTCGCCTGGCGGCAGAACTTGTACTCGGTCCCGTGGCGCCACATCGGCCAGGCCCTCGCCGTCCGCGTCAACGCCGCCACGCTCATCGTCTACGGTCCCCAGTTCGACGAGATCGCCCGCCATGATCTCTTGGCCAGCGGCGTGAGCGGCCAGCGCTGCCTGCACAAGAGCCATCGTCCCAGCGCCGATCCCCGCCAACACGAAGCGGCTTTACGCCAACGCTTCGCCGAGCTGGGGCCCGTCGCCCAACGCTTCCTCGACGGCCTGCTCCGCGAACAACGCTACGGCAAAGAACAGGCTGCCAAAGTCCTCGCCTTGCACAGCACCTACACACGCGCCGATTGGCTTGCCGCCCTCGAGCGCGCCGTCCGCTTCGGCGCTTTCTCGCTCGCCGCCGTCGAACGCATCCTGGCCACTCAGGCCAAACCGAAAAGCCCTCTCGAAACTCTCGCCGACCGCGAACGTCAGCGCTTGGCCGAGCACCTGTGTGACAACCCGGTGTCACCGCGACCCACCGCCGATTATCAACACCTCATGGAGCCGCCTCATGGCCCGCCGCAGGAAACCCCGAGCAACCAAGACAACGCCCCACCAGCCGGCGCCGACGCCCGTGCCGACGCCCCCACCCGCCTCGGCACCGGTCCCGACCCCAGTCCCGACGGCCGTTCCGACCCCAGCGCCAGTCCCGACACCGATCGACCTACGTGAACGCATCCTGGCCGACTTCGCCGCCCTGCGCGTGCCCTTGACGGCCGACCAGTTCGATGCCGTCCTGGCCCGCGCCCAGCGAGAAGGACTCGCGCATCAACACTTCTTGCACCTGCTCATCGCCGAGCAAGCCGCCGGCCGCCGCGAACGCAGCATCGCCCACCGCATCAAGGAAGCACGCTTCCGCCACGTCCGACTGCTCGCCGATTTCGATTGGGAATTCAACAAGCAAGCCATCGACCGCGTCCAGATCGAAGAACTCGCCACCGGCAGCTTCATCGGCCGACGCGACAACTTGGTTTTTGTCGGCCAAAGCGGCGTCGGCAAGTCCTTCTTGATCGAGGCCATCGGACGATCCGCCTGCGTCCTCGGCTCGACCGTCCGTTACATCACCAGCGCCGATTTGCTGACCGACCTCACCGCTTCGCTGGCCGATCAAACCTTGCCCAACCGCGTCCATTACTTCGGACGCTTCGACCTCTTGATCATCGACGAATTCGGCTTCGACAAAATCGAACGCACCGCCTCGCCCGAGGCGGCCAATCTCTTGTACAAGATCGTCGATGCCCGCAACCAACGCCGCTCGACGGCCCTTGTGACCAACATCGACTTCGAAGCTTGGAACCAACACTTCAGCGACTTCTCCCTAGCGATGGCCTTGCTCGACCGCATCGTCGACAAAGCCATTCTCCTCAAAATCAACGGCCGCTCCTATCGCGCCCATCGCAGCCAACCACCACATCCCCAACCGAAAACCAACCGCTGACGAAATCTTCCGCTCCTGCCGCATCCTTCTCCCGCGACTCCTCTCGCCGCATTCTCGCCCGGCGAGCGTTGCAACATCCTCTCGCCGGGCAGCACTTCCGCAAGGCGTCTCACGCTGCCACAACGGCCTGCTTTCTAGCCGCCATCAACACCCCCTGAGATTGGGAGCAGTAACGGCAGTTGCGGCTTGCTCCCGGGGGGACGATTACACTGGCCACACAGTCGAGCCGTACAGCGTC
>DATATI010000059.1 GCA_036268875.1 Polyangia bacterium
AGATGTCCATCCTTGGCGTTGGTCGTCGGGTTGCCGCCGTTGGTGTTCGAGGCGCTGATCGTCCAGCTGGTGCGCAGCAGCGGTTCCCAGCCTTTGAGCGAGACGTTGTCCGAGGAGCCGGGGATATGGCTGCCGACCCAGCTGGAGGCGGTGCTCCACGTTCCCGAGCCGTTGCCGGCCCACACGCTCTCGTCGGCGCGAGCGCCGGTGGGGACGGCGACCGCCAGACCCAGCAGGACCGCGATGGACGTGACTCGACTCATGCGCCTCGGTGGAGACATCGGCGCTTGGTTCTCAGAACTGAAACGCTTTGGCGATTCCTCGCGCAAGAGTTTGCCTGGGGTAGCCGCGTCACGGATATTGTTGAAGCAAAATCATGGTGGCAAGCGCGATCAGGCTGTCTGGGCGCCGGCTTCGCCCGGTGGGTGGCGCAACGTGGCGGACGCTGGCGGCGCTGGCCGTCGGGCTGGCCGCCGCCGGCGCCGCGCCGCTCGCCCACGCCAACGGTGCGTTCCCAGACGCCTTGCAGATCTTGCTGCCGACGCAAAAGCCGCAGCAGATCATCCTGGGCACCAACTTTGGGTTCGTGATCTCCGACGACGGCGGAAAGACCTGGGAGTGGTCCTGTGAACAGATGGCCAGCACAAACGGTTCGCTCTATCAGCTGGGTCCCCCACCGCTGGAGCGGATCTATGCCGTCTCGCAGTTCGGCCTCATTTACAGTGACAACGCTTCCTGTACCTGGACCTCCGGCGCCGGGGCGCTGATCACCGTCCTGGCCAACGACGTGTTCCCCGAGCAGGCCGGCACGCGCGTCTGGGCCGTCGCCCGCCCGATCGGCATGAGCGCCCACCCCGGCGTCTATCTCTCTACTGACAACGGCCAGACCTTCGCCGTGACGCCCGTCTACGAAGATCCATTCGCCGGCGAGTTGACTGGCGTCGAGGTGGCGGCCAGCGATCCCCAGACGGTCTATGTGGCGCTGTACGAGGTGCAAACCTGCGCCGGCGGCGATCCGCTGGACGCCGGCGCCGGCGACGCGGCCGAGGCCAGCTCGCTGTGCACGCTGCCGCGCCTGGTCCACTCCAGCGACGGCGGCGGGCACTGGGACGCGCCCATCGATCTGGTGCCGTCGCTGGGGCAAGGCATCGCGCGCATCATCGCCGTCGATCCGAAGGACCCGCAGCGGATCTTTTTGCGGTTCACGTCGTTCACCAGTCCGGTGGACGTGCTGGCCGTCTCGGACGACGCCGGGATGACGTTTCGCACGCCGGTCTCGGTGACCGGGACGCTGACGGCGTTCTTGCGGCGGACCGACGGCACCATCCTGGTCAGCGGCTTGACCGATGGTGGGCCGGTCGGTTTCCGCTCCAGCGACAGCGGGGCGACGTTCACGCCGTGGACCGGGATTCCCAACCTGCGCGCCCTGGCCGAGCGCGACGGACGCATCTACGGCGCCGCCGATTGGGTCAAGGATCATTACGCGCTGGGCGTGTCCACCGACAACGGAGCGACGTTCGCGCCGGTGGTGACGTTCTCGCAGGTGTCGTCGGTGCGAGCGTGCGTGAAGACGATCTGCCAGGACCCCTGCGACTACCAGGCCGGCGTTGGCCTTTGGCCGCCCGAGACCTGCAACCCATCGACGGCGAAAAAGACCGGCTGCAGCTGCGCGGCCGGCGCGGGCGACCCCGGCCAGGGGCAAGGGCGGTGGCCGGTGATGGCCGTCGTTCTGGCCGCGGCCATGTTGCGCCGCCGCGGCCGCGGGCGTTGAATCCAGTTCAAGGCGTCGCCCGCCGGCTATACTGCGCGGTCATGGCGGTAGCACCATCTCCGCGCTCCCGATCCGGATCAACGCCCCTATTTTCATGGTGCATCGGCGCCCTGGTGGCCGGCCTGTTCGTCATTGCGGCGCCCCGGGCGGCCCAGGCGAACGGCGCTTTTCCCGATTCGGTGGGCATCCTGCTTCCCCTCGATCGCCCGCTGGAGATCCACCTGGCCACCAACTTCGGCGTCATCTCGTCGGAGGACGCCGGCAAGACCTGGTCGTGGAGCTGCGAGCAGCCGCTGTCCAGCCTGGCCAACCTTTATCAGATGGGCGCGCCGCCCCTGGATCGCATCTTCGCGCTGTCGTCGAACGGCCTCATCTTCAGCGACGACGGGACCTGCGGCTGGACGCAGTCCAGGCCGACCCCGGACACAGCGCTGTTGACCGATTTCTTTCCTGACCCGAGCGATCCGAACCACGTCCTGGCCATCATCTTGCCGAACACCGCCGACCTGGAAGCGGAGGGCATCTATGGCTCTACCGATGGCGGGGCCAACTTTGGTGACGCCTTGTTCAAGGCGCCCCTCGACGGCGGAATGACCGGGATCGAAATCGCCCGCAGCGATCCACACATCGCCTACGCGGCGATGTACGAGCGCCCGGGGGTTCACCCACGCATCGTCAAGTCCAGCGACGGCGGCACCACCTGGGGCACGCCCATCGATGTGGAGCCTAGCCTGGGCCAGAATTCGTTTCGCATCATCGCCATCGATCCGACGAATCCGCAGAAGCTGTACTTGCGGGTGCAGGAGGCGTTGCTGGAATCGCTGGCCATCTCCGACGACGGCGGTATGACCTTCAAGAAGCCGGTGACCTTCCCCATCATGATGGGCGCGTTCGCCCGGCTGGCCAGCGGCACCATCTTGTCGGCCGGGTTCAAGTACGACGATAAGGGCGCGATGACGGCGATCGGTTATCGCTCGACCGACGGCGGGGCGACGTTCACGGCCTGGGACAACATTCCGTCGTTCCGCGCCCTGGCCGAGCGGGACGGCGTCCTTTATGGTTCGGCGGACAACTTCAAGGACGGGTTCGCCCTGGGCACCTCGACCGATGAAGGGCTGACCTGGAAGCCGCTGATGAACTTCAGTCAGGTCTCGTCGATCAAAAGCTGCGTCCAGATGGCCTGCGCAGCGTCGTGCGCCAGCCAGGTCAAACAGAAGCTGTGGTCGTCAGCGGTCTGCTCGCCGTCGAAGGGCGGCTGTTCGGTCAGCCGGCCCTGGGACAAAAGCCGCACCGGCGGGGTGGCCTTCGTCGCCACGGCGGTGTACCTGCTGGGCGTCCGCGCGCGTCGCCGACGCCGGCGTCGAAGCGGAGCGGCCCTCGACAGTTCACCGACGGCGGGGTAGATTCTGCGTTCTTTGTTTAAAGCGTTTTTTTCGCGTCAGGCTGGGCCCATAGCTCAGCGGTCAGAGCTGGCGGCTCATAACCGCCTGGTCCCTGGTTCGAATCCAGGTGGGCCCACAGGATCCGCGCCCACCGGCGGGCCGGCGGATGTCGCCGCAGCTTCTGCCACGGTGAACGCACACGAAACACACGGAGGAAGCAGTCTTGCGCGATCAGCTTAGGCGACTTGAGGATCTTCAAAGACACGACGCTCGCATCCAGGAGTTAGAAAACGCCCTCAAGGCCATTCCCGCGAAGTTGTCTGCGACGCAGAACGATCTGGCCCGCGTCGAAGGAATGCTGACCACCGAAAGGCAGGCCCTGACCGAAACGGAGCGCTATCACAGCGAACAAAAGGGCCTGTTCACCGATGACGAGCAGCAGGTCGCCGGCGCCAAGCACAAGCTGTCGCAGGCGAAGAACTCCAAGGAATACATGGCCGCCCAGCGCGAAATCGAGCAGCGCCGCGAGAGCCTGACCGGCCGCGAGGCGGAGATCGGCAAGCTGGTCGAGGCCATCGACGCCAAGAAGAAGCTGCTGTCCGATCGGGCCGCCGATGTGCAGACCTTGCGCGATTCCATCGAGAAGGACGTCGAGGCGGCGCGCGGCCGCATCGCCGAGCTGGAGGGCAAGATCGCCGAGCTGCGGAAGGAACGCGACGCCCTGGCCACCGGGGTCAAGCCCGAGGTGCTCAAGCGATACAGCACCATCCGCCTGCGCCGGGGTCTGGCCGTGGTCAGCGTCCGCAACGGCACTTGCCAGGGCTGCAACATGAACATCCCGCCCCAGCTGTACAACACGCTGCAAAAGGGCCTGAGCATCGAGACCTGTCCGTCCTGCCATCGCATCATCTACTGGGAAGAGCTGATGAAGATGGAAGAGGGCGGCAGCCCCGCGACGACGACCAGCTCCACCTAGGTCGCTGCGGCGGGCACGAAAGCGGCGCCGGCGCTGGTATACTGCGCGGGCTTCTCGCCGAAGTCGGACAGGTGATCGCGGCGGCGTCGTGAGACGTCGTCGAGGAAAGTCCGGGCTCCGTAGGGCAGGGTGCTGGCTAACGGCCAGTCGGGGTGACCTGAAGGACAGTGCAACAGAGAACAGACCGCCGGTCCCGCAAGGGATACGGCAAGGGTGAAACGGCGCGGTAAGAGCGCACCGCCCCTCCGGTGACGGAGGGGGCACGGCAAACCCCACCTGGAGCAAGACCGGTACGGGATCGCGAGGGCAACCTCGCCGGCGTGGCCCGCGTCGATTCGATCTCGAGTTGGTCGCACGAGCCGTCCGGCAACGGCCGGCCCAGAGGAATGATCACCACCGGCGGCAACGCCGGGACAGAACCCGGCTTACGGCCGGCTCCGGCGAGAAGTTTTTGCTTGGGGGATCAAATCCCCCAGATGCCCCCCAACGGATTGCTCGCCCAAGGGGGGGCCGGTGCGGCGGAGCGGCACCTCCTGGATGGAGACGGCATTTGATGAAGATCGGAGGTCGGTCTTACGCCGCGGTCGTGGCCCGGGCCCGGCGGATGCCCAGCAGCGGGGCCAGAAAATGTCCGGTGTACGAGCTCGGGACGCGCGCCACTTCTTCCGGCGTGCCGGCGGCGATCACCTGGCCGCCGCGCGAACCGCCCTCCGGGCCGAGGTCGATGACGTAATCGGCGGTCTTGATGACGTCCAGGTTGTGCTCGATGACCAGCACGGTGTTGCCTGCTTCGGTGAGGCGGCTGAGCACTGCCAGCAAGCGCCGCACGTCTTCGAAGTGCAGGCCGGTGGTGGGCTCGTCCAGCAGGTACAGCGTCTTGCCGGTGTCGCGCTTGGCCAGCTCGCGCGACAGCTTGATGCGCTGGGCTTCGCCGCCCGAAAGCGTGGTCGCTGACTGTCCCAATGAAATGTAACCCAGGCCCACGTCGTTGAGCGTGTGCAGGATGTTCTTCAGCGTGCGGTGGTGTTCGAACAGGCCCAGCGCTTCCGACACGCTGGCCTCCAGCACCTCGGCGATGCTGCGGCCTTTCCACTTCACGCGCAGGGTGGCTTCGTTGTAACGCTGGCCGCGACAGACCTCGCAGGTGACGTACACGTCGGGCAGAAAGTGCATCTCCACCTTGCGCACGCCGTCGCCCTCGCACGCCTCGCAGCGCCCGCCTTTGACGTTGAAGGAAAAACGGCCCGGCTGATAACCGTAGGTCTTCGCCTCTTCGGTCATGGCGAAGACCTCGCGGATGGCGTCGAAGGCCTTGGTGTACGTGGCCGGGTTGGAACGCGGCGTGCGGCCGATCGGCTTCTGATCGATGTCGATGACCTTGTCGATGGCCTCGATGCCGGTCAAACCATTGTGGGCCCCGACGCGATCGAAGCTGCCCAGCAGCTTGCGCCGCAGCGCCGGCTGCAGGATGCCGTTGATCAGCGACGATTTGCCGGCGCCCGAAACGCCGGTCACCGCCACCAGCACGCCCAGCGGAAACTGCACGTCGATGTTCTTGAGGTTGTGCTCGCGGGCGCCTTTGACGGTGATGAAGCCCTGCGGCGTGCGGCGTTCGCTCGGGACCTCGATGCGCTCGGCGCCCGAGAGAAACCGCCCGGTCGGAGATTTCGGATCGGCCTTCAGCGCCTCGGGCGGGCCTTCGGAGACCACGCGCCCGCCCTGGCGGCCGGCGCCCGGACCGAAGTCGACGACGTAGTCCGCCGATTCGATGGTCTCGGCGTCGTGCTCGACGACGATGACGCTGTTGCCGAGATCGCGCAGCCGCCGCAGCGTCGCGATGAGGCGCAGGTTGTCGCGCTGGTGCAACCCGATCGACGGTTCGTCCAGCACGTACATCACGCCTGACAATTCAGACCCAAGCTGCGACGCCAGCCGGATGCGCTGCGCCTCGCCGCCCGACAGTGAGGCCGCCGCGCGATCCAGCGTCAGGTATTCCAGGCCCACGTCCAGCAGGAAGCCCAGGCGGGCGTTCACCTCTTTCAAGATCTCGGTGGCGATCTGGGCGCGCGCGCCGGTCAGCCCCAGGCTGCCGAAATAGCGGCTGGCCTCGGCGACGGTCATGCCGCACACCTCGACGATGCTCTTGCCGGCCAGCACGACGGCGCGCGATTCGGGGCGCAGGCGCTGGCCCTTGCAGGCGGCGCATTGCTGCTCGCGGAAATAGCGCTGGTACCACTGGCGCGTCACCTCCGACGTGGATTCAGTCATGCGCTTCTTGATCGTGTTGATCACGCCGGCAAAGCGCATCGCCCACGACCCGCCGCCGTGCTTGCCGTTCCAGGTCACCTTCATGCGCTTTTCGCCCGAGCCGTACAGCAGCACCTCGCGGTGCCGCGCGGTCAGCGACTTCCACGGCTTGTCGAGGGGAATGCCGAACTCGCGCGAGATGGCCGCCGCCACGTTCGCCGTCCAGCCGTGGTCGCGGCCGGTGCGATCGCCCCACGGCTCGATGGCTCCTTCGTTGATGGTCAGGTCGGCATCGGGGACGATCAGGTCAGCGTCCACTTCCAGGCTGGAACCAAGGCCGTTGCAGTCGACGCACATGCCGAGCGGGCTGTTGAACGAAAACGACTGCGGCGACAGTTCCGGCAGGCCGATGCCGCAGTCGGGGCAGGCCCGCGCCTCGCTGTAGGCGCGCTCGCGCGTCTCGCCCTCGACGGCGACGATGATCGAACCGGCGCCGGCCTTCACGGCGGCCTCCACCGAATCGGTCAGCCGCGCGCGATCGGACGGGTCGATGCTGACGCGGTCGATGACGATCTCGATGGTGTGCTTTTTCTTCTTGTCGAGCGCGGTGACGTCTTCCAGGCGCTGGATGAGGCCGTTGATGCGCACGCGGACAAAGCCGGCCTTGCGCGCCTCTTCGAACACCTCGCGGAACTCGCCCTTGCGGTTTTCCGCCTTGCGCGCCATCAGGGTGGCCTTGGTCTTCGCCGGCAGGGTCAAAAGCTCGTTGACGATCTCCGCTGCCGAGCGCGCCGTGACCTCGCCGCCGCACAGGTGACAGCGCTGCTCGCCGGCCCGCGTGTAAAGAACCCGTAAATAGTCGTAGATCTCCGTCACCGTGCCCACCGTCGAGCGCGGGTTCGACGACGCCGACTTCTGTTCGATGGCGATGGTCGGCGACAGGCCGCGCAGCGATTCGTACTTGGGCTTCTCCATCTGGCCCAGGAACTGGCGCGCGTACGATGACAGCGATTCGACGTAACGGCGCTGTCCCTCGGCGTACAGCGTGTCGAAGGCCAGCGACGATTTCCCCGATCCGGAAACGCCGGTGAACACCACCAGCTCGCGCTTGGGGATGCGCAGGTGATCGATGGAGAGGTTGTGCTCGCGGGCGCCGCGCACGACGATGAAATCCGGCTCGTCCGCCGGCTTGCGCAAGGATCGGTTCGCCTCCAGGTCTTTTCCGCGCGGGCTCAAGGGCGAACAGTCTAGCGGAGCGCGGCGCCGGTTCCAGCCGCATTTCGCGGCGGCCGGTCGTCGGTCCGCCGCTCGGGTATCATGTGTGACTAGGAAGGATGCCCATGGCCGATCCATCCGATCGCGCGCCGCCGAAGTATTGGTTTCCCGCCAAGCGTTATGGCTGGGGGTGGGGGCCGCCGACGACCTGGCAAGGGTGGGTGGTCCTGGTCGTCGGGCTGGTGGTTATGGTGGTTGGCGCCGAGGAGCTGGCCCATCGTCCGGTCGCTCTGGTCGTCTTCATCGTCATCACCACCGCCGCTTTGATTGCCATCTGCTACGCCAAGGGCGAGCCGCCGCGCTGGCGCTGGGGTGATCGCGGCCGCTGAACTTCCCGATCCTGGCAGGGGTGGGATCGGTCTTTGCAAATCAAGCGGGCATGGACAATCACTACCACTCGGAGACGGTTCGCAAAGAGACCCGGCACACGGTTTCGTTGGTGACGCCGCACCTTTCACCGGGGATGTCGGTGCTGGATGTCGGGTGCGGTGAAGGGTACGTCACCGACATGCTGAGAGGGCGCGGCACGGGCGAGGTCTTCGGCGTCGACATCGTCGATCTGCGGCGCGACAAAAGCGGCGTTTTTCGCCTCTACGACGGGCGCACGCTGCCGTTTCCCGACGATCGCTTCGACGTGGTGATGCTCAATTTTGTGCTGCACCACGTGCCCGACGAATTGAAGATCGGGCTCATTCGTGAAGCGCTGCGCGTGGCCCGGGTCAAGCTGTTCGTCCTCGAGGACACACCGGCCACGGCCTTCGACCGGTTCGTCAGCCGCCGCCATGGCGACGCGTACCGGCGCAAGATCGCCAGCGATGCCCCGTTCGGTTTCCTCACCCGCGCCGAATGGCGCTGGCTGTTTCGCGGCATGGGCCTGGAGCTGGAATCGAGGCCGCTGTCCCGCTTCTGCCGCTCACTCTTCCAACCGTTCGCCCGCACCGCCTTCACCGTGCGCAAACCGGCTCGCCTCGCTCTGACAACCGCCGTCGAATTTTCACCAGCCTACTGACGAACCCAGCGCGCTAGCTGTTGCCCTTGGGCTCTTCGTCGTCGCTGAGGTAGGCGAAGGTTCGGACCAGGTTCACGATTTCCTCGCGCTGCTGGACGCTGAGGTCGACGAACTGGACACCCATGCCCGGGTTGATGTTGTCATAGCTGCCGGGGCGAAACGGGTTCACCCACATCACGCGGCCTTCCAGGTTCAGCGGCTGGCCGCCGGGCGGGGTGAACTGCAGGTTCAAGCGGGTGCCGGGCGGCTCGGGAGCGTTGGTGCGGATGAAGATGCCCATCGCGCTGATGTCGGTGATGTACGCGAACAGAAAATTGTCCGCGCTCTTGTAGTCGACCTCGATGTCGACGGCGACGCGCGTGTGAATGCGTCGATCGGCGCCCGGCCGCCGTCTGTCGGCAGGCACGTTCACCTCGCGGCGCCGGCGGTCTTTTCCTCTGCGTGTCGTCATGCGCTCACGCGGCGCGATCGGGTTTAGCCCAGATCGGGTGCCGTCTCAAGAACATTGACGGCGCGCCTCGTCGGAAACAGCGACTATTTGATCTCGATGGTGCCCAGGCGAACGCGATCGCCGCCGTCGTTCGGGCCCTTGGTGACCTTCAGGCGCTTGCCTTCACCGCCCGGCCAGAAGCCCATGAAAATGGTGTATGTGCCCGCCGGGGTGGTCATCAGCGGCACGTCGACGTCGAAGTGGTCGCGTACGTATTCGCCCGGCAGCCAGTAATTGGTGGGGAAGGCGTGATTCAGCGGATCGTGATCGCCGAGAACGCGCGGCGCCGCCGGCCCGTCGAAGTGAACAAAGATCTTGTAACTGCCCGGCGGGTGGCCCTTCACCCGGAAGGTCAGCTCCAGCCCGATCTTTCCCGGCCGCCGCATCGACGGCGGGAAATCGGCGCCGATCAAATCGATGGCGTCCCCGAAGGTGGCGAACACCGGTACGCGCCAGCTCCAGGGGGGCTTCTCGTCGGGCTGCCAGGTGTTGGTGCCGGGCGGCGGCGGGTTGGGCGACATCCAGACGTTGGTGCGCAGCGGGTTCTGGTCGGCCTCGCCGGGCGAAAGGCGATTCGACAGCAGCAGGAAGCGCGTCGATTCCGCGTCGACCACCGCGTAGTCGATCTTCGCCGTCTTGAGCGCATTGTCCAGGGCCGCCAGATCATCCGCCGACACCAGGGCAAAAACGCGGTTGCGGTCGCGCAGGAAATCCACCAGGCGATCCTGCGACGGGATCTCCACCATCTTCTCGTGACCGTAGAACCCGGCGCCGTGGCCTTCGATGTGATACTTGCCGATCTTCTCGCCCGCCTTGGCGTACTTGGCGTAGGACTCGAGCACCGGCTTGAACGAAAAGTGCGTCGAAAGGTGCGGCACCAACACGTCGGCCACGAAGAAAGAGAACACCAGCGCGAAGCCGATGGCCGCTTGCAAGCCCCAGCGCCCGGCGGCCAGGATCACCGGCTCGAGCTTGCGTTGCCAGTTGCGGCCGTTGGTCAGATCGCGCGGGGGCACCCGACCGACGGCGCGCCCGCGGGCCGCCAGGCCCGTGTACACGCCCATCGCCATCAGGAACCCCATGCCCAGGATCAGGTGTTCGATCGAGATGACCGCCGGCCACTTCACCTTGTCCAGAAGGTGCACCGACACCAATTCTTCCGGCTCGATGAAGAAATCGCGCGCCACCACCATGGTCCCGGTGGCCATCAGCAGACCGGCCACCGGTTCCAGCCGGTTTCCCTCCAGGACCTCGTCGAGGAAAACACCCACCGCCAGGCCCAGGGCCGGCAGCGCGACGTAGCGGCCGTCGCCCAGCACCAGCACCAGGTACGTCGACAGCGCGAACCCCAGGCCAGCGACGAAAAGAATGTACAGCTGACCGAACGCCAGCCGCGTGTTGGTCTGCACGCCCTCCGATTCGTCGAGCCGAATCAGCGGACGGGCCAGGGCGAACACCACCACCGCGCTCCAGGGAAACAGGCCGAAGCCGAGCTGGCGCACCAGATACTCAAAGTTGTGCGACGGCACGCCGCCCTGGGCGACGCCGCCCAGCAGCGGCGAAAATTTCCCCGCCACGATGTTGGTCATGGCCGCCACCATCAGCGCGATGCTGAGGACGCCGAGGACGATCAGCGGAATGGCCGCGCGGCTCTTGGGGCGCAACGTGCTTTCGCCCAGGCGGCTGCCGGCGGGAATGTCGGGGCCGGTGCCGGGGGCGGCCAGATCGCCGGTGCCGTCGTCGACCTTGGCATCAGAGGCGATCAAGCCATAGCCGACGATCAGCGCCGCCAGCAGCGACAGCCCCGGCAGCACCACACCCAGCAGCGCGCCGGTGGCCAGATACCCGATGCCCATGCCGGCGCAGGCGATCAAAAGATCGGCGATCCGCCGTTTGCCCGACGCCGGCCAGGCGTATCGCGCGAGACCACCGATGGCCAACGCCAGGCCGGCCATCTCCGGCGCGTCTGAGGTGAGCTGCCGCGCCTCCAGCGTGAAGATGGTCATGGTGCCCAGCGCCAACACCGAAAGGACGGCGGCGCGTCGGCGGAACATTCCGGCCGCCGCCCAGTACACCGCCAGCAGGCAGCCGAGCGCGCACAAGGTGTTGAAGATGCGTGCGCCGAACTCGCCGGCGCCGAAGATCTTGATCCCCAGGGCGGCCAGGAAAAACATCAGACCCTTGCCGCCCGGATAGCGGCCGCCCACCGTCGCGTCGAACAGGTGGCCGCTGTCGGCGATCTCGCGCGCCTGGTCGGCGATCTTCAGCTCCCAGGGATCCCAAAAGCCGAATGACCCCAGCCGCGGCAGGCAGAGCGCGACCGCAAAAAGCACCACCCAGCCCCACGGGGGGACTTTCCGAAGTCGTTCTGTGAGCACGGTAAGGTGCTTACTTAATCCGGCCGGGCGGCCAGACGCAATCCCAAGGTGCTCCCGTTACGCGCGGGGCGAAGGCCCGGCAACCCGATTGGGGGCGGCTTTCGCGCGTTTGCGCTCCTCTGACGAGGAGCGCTCTTTAACGGATCCCGAAAGGGCGAATGGATCCCAAAAAGGGCGCTCCGCCAGGAGCGCAAACGCGCGAAAGCGGCCCTCCAATCGGTTGTCCACCTTCGCCCCGCGCGTAACGTACTCGCCTACGAAGATGTGACCGATCAATCAGTGGCGGCGTCGTCGCCAGCGTCGGTGGCGGCGCTGCCGCCGGTGCCGCCGGCGTCGGTTGTTGCGCCGCCGGTTCCGGATGCGCCGCCGGTGCCGGCCGCGCCGCCGGTGCCGCCCGCCGGGCCGTTGCCGCCGAACGCCGCGCAAGCCGCCGCGCCGCCACCGAACGACAGGCCCTGGTCGCACTTGTTGCCGATGTACGGATCGCAGTACGGCACCGCCATGGCGCAGTCATCGTCCGACGTGCAGGCCGCCCCGGCGGTGACCCGGGCCGCGCACGTGCCGGCCAGGCAGCGCAGTGACTCCAGGCAGGGGTTGGTGTCGTCGTCGCAAGCCTCGCCGGCCATGTGCTTGGCGACGCATCTATAGACAACGCCCATCATCGTGCAATACGAACCGGCGTTGCAAACCTCGCCCGGGTTGCCACACAGATCGTTCAGGTTCTTGACCACCTTCTTCGCGCACAGGGTCTTGTCGCAGATCAAGGTGCCGGTGCAGTCGTATTTGACCGTGCAGGGGGCGGATTCCTGGACGTCGCCCTGGAAGACGTATTCGCAGGCGGTGTTCATCGCGTCGATCTGCGTGGGGGTGATGGTGCCGCTGGTGCTGTATACGCCGTTCACCTGGTTGATGCAGGCGCTGATGTTGGCCGGACGAAACACGCGCGGCGCGACCTGGCGCTGGGTGACCAGGTCCGCGCAAACCGCCTTTCGCGCGATCAGGCAGGCGTTCATGTCCGAGATGGCGCACTTGTTCACCACCTGACATTCCTTGGCCGCGACCTGGGCGCAAAAGTCGGTCGGGGTGACGGCCGAACTGCCGCCCTGGCACCCGCCGATCGTCGCCGTCATCGTCGCCAAGGCCGTCACCAAGAGAACACCCGAGCAAAGCCAATTACGCATCGTCTGATTCCTCCAGGGGAATATGTCAGGCAGTCTGGCTGGCGAAGGGCGGCGGGGTCAAGGACGGATTCCGCGGCGCGCGTCGGGCGGGTCACATCTTCAAGAGAGCGGCTTTTTGCACCTTGCCGAGGGCCGTCTTCGGAAGCGCGTCCAGGACCCGCAGCGCGCGCGGCAGCTTGTACGGCGCCAGGCGATCAGCGGCAAAGGCGCACAGCTCGTTGACGGTCAGGGTGGTGCCCGGGCGCAGCACCACGCAGGCGGTGACCCGATCGCCCCAGGTTTCGTCGGGGACGCCGATGACCGCCACTTCGGCGATGACCGGGTGCTCGCGCAGGACCGATTCGATCTCCAGCGCGCTGAGCTTGTAGCCACCGCTTTTCAGGATGTCCGTCGACGTGCGGCCCAGCAAGCGAATGACGCCGGCGGCGTCGCGCACGCCGGTGTCACCGGTGCGAAAGCGGCCGTCCTGGTCGAAGGCGCGTCCGGTGGCGTCGGGATCGCCGTGATAGCCGGAGAACATCTGCGTCGACCGCACGCGCAGCTCGCCCGGTTCGTCGGGGCCCAGCAGGCGGCCGTCGTCACCGACGATGTCGACCGAGACACCGGGCAACTCGCGCCCGACGGCGCCGGCCAGGCGTGGACCATCCAGCGGATTCGACAAGGCCATCCCGATCTCGGTCATGCCGTACCGTTCAAGAAGGGTCTGCCCGGCCAGGGCGGCGAAATCGTGAAACAGCGACGCGGGCAAGGCGGCCGAGCCGCTGGTCATCAAGCGCAGGCGGCGCGCGCCCGCCGCCCACGCCGCTTGCGTGTCGGGCGCGGCGGCGCGGAAGGCGTCGAGCAGCTTGGCGTAGATGGTGGGCACCGCCATGAACACCGTGCTGTCGGCCAGCAGGGTCCAGACCCGCGGCGCCTCGAAGGCGGCGAAGCGCGCGCTGGCGCCGGCCCACAGCGCGCCCAGCAGCGCCACCACCACGCCGTGCGTGTGGTGCAGCGGCAAGACGTGCAGCAGGCGATCGTCGGCCCGCCACCCCCAGGCGCCTTCCAGCGACGCCAACGACGCCGCCAGCGCGGCGTGACTGAGGGTGACGCCTTTGGGCTTGCCGGTGGTGCCCGACGTGAACAGCATCAGCGCCGGATCGCCGTCAGCAGTCGGGGCGGCGGGGCCCTTGAGGTCAGCGACGGGGTTCGCCCGGTCCGTCGAGAGATGGTCGAGCACCGTCAGCGGCGCCGCGCTCAAGCCCGCCAGACGCGTCGCCAGCGCCGGCGCCGCCAGCACGCGCACCGGCGCGGCGGTGTCCAGCAGGTGGCCAAGCTCGGCCGGCGGGTGCGACGGCGACAGCGGCACGGCGGTTCCGCCGGCCAGGAACACGCCCAGCATCGTCTCGACGTAACGGCTGGAGGGCGGGAACAGAAACGCCACCCGGGCGCCGTTCAGCGACGGGCGATCGCCGCGCAGCTCTGCCGCGATGGTTTGCGCGCGCGCCCGCAGCTTGGCGTACGCAACGGTGCGCGGCGCTTCGCCGGCGGGCGCCTCCTCGACGATCGCCGGGGCGTCCGGCCATCCGCTCTCCCACAGGCGCTGGAGCAAGATCGACATGCCGCCTTTTTACCCGAAAGCGCGCCTTCAGCCGCGGCGCCTGAATAAACAGCTTTCGCCGTGCTCCAGGATCGCCACGTGCCGGCTGTCATCATCGACGGCGCCGCGACCGAGGCCGCGTGACCGGGCCAGTTGCCGCAGCCAAATGAGCGGCGCCTGCAGCGGTTCATAGCTCAGCGGGAACGAGCCATGCGTGATGGGGATGAACACCCGCGACCCGAGATCTTCAAAGGCGTACAGGGCATCCAGCGGCGACATGTGCTCGTCGCGAAAGCTGGCCGGTTCGTAGCCGGCGATCGGCAGCAGCGCCACGTCGGGACGAAAGCGCCGCCCGATCTCGGCGAACCCGGAGAAGTAACCGGTGTCGCCGGCGAAGTACACGGTGGTGCCTTGGGAGCGCACGATGTACCCGGTGGCCCCGCGGCGAACGAAGTCGCCGAGGCCCCGCACGCCCGAGTGCCGCACCGGCACGGCGGTGATCTCCAGATCGCGGTGACGAAGGCTTTGCCCGGGGCCAAGCTCGACCACGTCGGCGAAGCGCAGCCGGCCAAGGAGGTCGGCGCAGCGGGGCGGCACCACCACCCGGGCCTCACGCGACAAGCGGCGCAGGCTGCTCGGCCGCAGGTGATCGCGGTGGGCGTGCGAGATCAGCACCAGGTCGACGTCGTCGCGATCGCCTTCGTGCAAGCCGGCCGCCTGCGCCCGCCGCAGTCCCCACAGGCTGTTGTCCAGCAGCGGATCGGTCAAAAGGCGCG
This sequence comes from Polyangia bacterium, assembly GCA_036268875.1. Taxonomy (GTDB): domain Bacteria; phylum Myxococcota_A; class Polyangia; order Fen-1088; family Fen-1088; genus DATKEU01. Next base: position 15,065 of record DATATI010000059.1, read on the forward strand.
CCTGCGGCGTGGTGACCATCACCGTGGCGTGGCCGACGAACGTCACCGCCACCGTCCCCGCCGGCGGGTGCGCCACCGCCGCCGCCGCCACCGGCACCGTGCCGTGCCGCAGACGCGAAAGGGCCGCCGCCAGAAACCGCATGGTCAGCATCAGCCGGGGTGCGCCGCGCAGGCGCTGGCGGTGTTGCCGGTCCAGATCGCGCACGCGCTGCAGACCTTCCCGATCCGCGCGGTGAACGTCCCTGCCTGGCGAGCGAGAAGGTACCATGTCGTGTCGTCGCCGCCTTCGTGCTAAGTCAGTGTTTCCCGTGAGATCAGGAGAAAGCAAGGAATTGTCGGTCGGCCCAAACAAGAAAAAAGTTCGCCCCACGTGCTGGCGATGAGCGCCGACGGCGCCCCGCCGCACGTCACCATCGTCATTCCGGTCTACAACGAAGAAGGGATCCTGGCCGGGTCGGTGCTGGAGCTGGAAGAAAAGCTGCGCCCCTTCGGCTGGACGTACGAGCTTTTGCTTTGTGAAAACGGCTCGCGCGATCGCACGGTGGAGATCGGCAAGGAACTGGAGAGGGCTCACCCGCAGGTGCGCATGCTGTCCACCGGCTCGCCGAACTATGGCCTGGCCATGAAGACCGGCATCCTGGAGGCGCGCGGCAAGTTCGTCATCTGCGACGAGATCGATCTGCTGGACACGCAGTTTTACGCGCGGGCGCTGGCCCTGCTGGAACGCAGCGACACCGAGATGGTGGTGGGATCGAAGGCCATGGTGGGGTCGAACGATCAGCGGCCGCTGTTCCGGCGGGCGGCGACGCGCGTGTACAACGGGATGTTGCGGGTGGTCTGCCATTACCGCGGCACCGACACGCACGGCTTGAAGGCGTTCCGGCGCGAGGCCCTGCTGGAGACCGCTCGCCGCTGCGTGCTGGACCGCGACGTCTTCGCCAGCGAGTTCGTCATCCGGGCCCACCGCGAGGGCAAGAAGGTCGTCGAGATCCCCTTCGCCGTGCGCGAGAAGCGGCCGCCGTCGATCAACCTGACCAAGCGCGTGCCGCACGTGCTCAAGAGCGTGGCCAGGCTGGCCATCTCCGTGCGCCAGAACCGGGAGTGACCGGCGCGGAGGCCGGGCGGACACTGATGGTGACGCGAGCGTGGGCGGCGTTCGTGGTTCTGTCGACGACGAACGCGACCGCCGCGGCGCCGGCGTCCGCGGCGCCCATCATCGCCTATGACGTCACCGCCGGTCCGCAGGCGGCCGAGCTGCAGGTCGAAGCGGCGTTTCCGCCAGGAACCGCCGACGAGCTGACCCTGGATCGCGCGGCGCTCTCCTACGTGGCGGAGGTGACCGTCGCCGACGGGACGGCCTGGCGGCCGGCGCCGGCGCACGGTCGGTTCTGGACGGCCAGCGGTTGTCAGGCGCACGGCTGCCGGGTGCGCTATCGCTTTCGCCTGGGCGACGCCGCCCGCGCCATCGACGACGTCGACACGGCGGCCTTGCGCGCCGGCGTCACCGTGGCGCCGACCACGACCTGGCTGTTGCGCGGACGCGACACTGACGGCGCGCGATTTCGACTGACCGTGCACGCGCCCGACGGGTGGCGGTTCGCCTCGGGATTGCCGCGTCCGGCGGCCGGCGTCTACGACGGGAGCTGGTCGTCCGATCCCACCGCGCCGTACGCGGCCTTCGGTGAATTTGTCGCGCAGTCGCTCACCGTCGGTGGCGGCGTGATCGACGTGGCGCTGGCCCGTGAGGTGGCGGCGCCGGCCGTCGTCGCCTGGCTGAAAGACGCTGCGCAGGCCATCGCCGCGTTCTACGGCCGTTATCCCGTGCCACGCTTGCAGGTGATCGTTCTGCCCGAGCGGGCGAACATGCAAGGCAAGGAGCTGGGTGGTGGCGGAGGCGCGTCGATCTTGCTGGCCCCCGACGACGATCCCGCCCACGGCGGCAACGACTGGGTGGCCACGCACGAGATGGTCCACGTGGCCACGCCCGATCTGTGGCGCCAGTATCTGTGGCTGACCGAAGGCCTGGCCACCTACGTCGAGCCGATCGCCCGCGCCCGCGCCGGCCAGCTGCGTGCCGAAACGATCTGGGCCGACATGCTGCGCGGGATGCCCAAGGGGCTTGCGCACGAGACCGACCGCGGGATGAACGGCACGCACGATTGGGGTCGGCTGTACTGGGGCGGCGCCTTGTTCTGGTTGCTGGCCGACGTGGAGATCCGCCAGAACAGCGACAACCGTCAGTCGCTGGAGACCGCCCTGCGCGCCGTGCTGGCCGCTGGCGGCAACACCCACGTCGCCTGGCCCGTCGAGCAGTTGATGGACACCGGTGATCGCGCGCTGTCGCGTCCGGTGCTGCGGCCGCTGTATCAGAAGATGGGAATGCACGCGATGCCGGTCGACCTGCCGGCGCTGTGGCGCAAGCTGGGCGTCTCGTCGCGCGACGGCGGCGGGGTGACGTTCGACGATCGGGCGCCGCTGGCGCGGGTGCGCGCGGGCATCACGGCTGCCGCGGCCGGCCGCTGAAACGCGCGCCTTGCTCGTCTTACAAGCCCAGCCACCCGCGCCGGATGGCCAGCGCCGTCTTGACGGCTTTCGGATCGGGCTTCACCACCAGCTTGCGTTCGGGGTTTTCGCTCAGGGTCAGCGTCGCCTCCTGCAAAACGTCGCGGCGAAAGAAAGTGATCGCGCAGGCCTGGCCCGGGCGGTGGTCGGCGATGCGCTTGGCGAAGGTGGCGGCGTTCACCCGGTCACCGCCGACGGCGACGACCTCGTCGTTGAACGTCAGCCCGGCGCGATCGGCGGGCGAGCCGGGGGCCACGGTGCGGATCAGCGTGCGGTCGGGGTGCAAGGCGATGCCCGACCAGGCGCGCAGGCGCTGCTCCTTCAGGCGATCACGGCCGCCAGCGCCCGGATCGTCCGGCTCCCATTCGGCCCGTTCGCGGGCGATGAGTCCCGCCTTGCGCAGCAGTGGCAACACCGGAAGTTCGTCCAGGCCGTGGATGTAGCGTGCAAAGAAGTCGTCCATCGGCGCGCCGGCCACCGCCGCCGTCGCCGCGCGCACGTCGGCCTCGTCGATGGGCCGATCGCGGGCGCCGAAGCGATCCCACAGCCGGCGAAAGACGTCGGGCAGTCCACGCGCGCCGCCGCTGCGCACGCGCAGCTTCAGATCCAGCACCAGGCCCGCCCACAGGCCTTTCTCGTAATAGCTGACGGTGTCGTTGACGTGGTTCTCGGCCGGCTTGTAAAGCTTGATCCAGGCTTCGAACGACAGCTCGTCCAGGGGCGTGACGTTGCGGCCGGGGCGGTTGGCATATCTGGGGAAATCCTCGGCGATCCACTTCCAGAACAGCGCTTCGGACAGAATGCCGGCCCGCTGGATGATCACGTTGGCCAGATAGTCGGTGAAGCCTTCGTGGAACCACAGCAGGCGGGTGTAATTTTCGCCCGTGTAATCGAACGGGCCCAGCACGCGGTCGCGGATGCGCTTGACGTTCCAGACGTGAAAAAATTCGTGCGCCGCCAGATCGGCAAAGCGCTGGTAGCCGGTCTCGTCCTCGAACGAGAGTCCGGCGATATCCATGGTCACCGATGCTTTGTGTTCCAGGCCCCCGGTGTGGACCGGCAGACCGTGCACGATGAAGAGGTAACGTTTGAAAGGATAGCCGCCGCCGAAAATGCGAACGGTGGTGGTGACCACCCGGCGCAGGATGTCGAGGAGGCGGCGCGGGTCGGCGTTGGTCCTGCCGTACAGCGCCAGCGCGAAGTTGGCGCCGCCGGCGCGAAAGCGCAGCAGCGCGTGCGTGCCGATCTCGAACGGCGAATCGACCAGCTCGTCGAAGTCGGTGGCGCGAAATTGGTTGGGGCGCGCGCCCAGCGGCGGCAGGGCGGTGTCGACGCGCCAGCGACGGCCGGCGGGCGGGGCGACCAGCAGGTGACAGGGCCGGGCGATCTCACCGTCGACGAAGAAGAACACGCTGCTGCCGTTCCAGTAGGCGTGACTGTCGTCGACGAACGACGTGCGCACGCTGGCCTCGAAGGCGAACACCCGGTAAGTGACCCGAAAGGGGCGCCCGCCGCTGGTGATCTCCCAGCGCTGCTTGTCGAGACGCCGCGCCGGCAAGACGCGCCCGCGGGCGTCGACGACGCGCAGGTCGTAGACATGGCGGACGAAATCCCGCACCAGGTAACTGCCCGGTGCCCAGGCCGGGAACACGATGGTGGCGGCGGCGCGCGCCGGCAGCGCCGGGACGTCCATCCGCACCTGCAGCGCGTGGCTGTTCGGTTCGGGAACGGCGACGCGATAGACGATCGGGCTCGGTGAGCGATCAGCAGCAGAATCAGCAGCAGCGGGCATGCCGCGCGACTATCTCAGATCGTCCGCCGGTCGTCGCCGGCGATTCCTGTACTCCAAGGCCTAGACGCGCGGTCAGCGTCGAAGCGCGTTCGGCGCGCCCGACGGGCGGCGGCCGCGGCGGGGTGACCCGCCCACCGCCGCCGGCGGAAGGCCCGCGCTGACCCGATAGCGTCCCGGGTGCGGCGCCACCATCGGCTGCTGCGCCGCCAGTTCGTCGTAGGCGGGGCGGGAGATTCGACGCTGGACCCGGGTCAGCTGGTGCCAGATGGTGGCGTCGCGCTCCTGCGCCGCCGCCGTTTCGTCGAGATCGAATCGCGCCGTGAAGGTGTGCGCCTCGGCCCCGATAACGCCGCCTTGCACTTGACCCGCCAGCCGCTGGATGACGTCGGCGCCGAAGCGGTCGTAGTACAGCACGGTGTGCGCGGTCGACAGCGATCCGGCCCAGGGATAGCGCCGCAGCAGCCAGCCCGCCGACAACCGATCCAGCGCCCGATCCAGACGGGCCTGTTCGCCAGGGCGTTTCGAAGGGGTGTTTTCTTCGTAGAACAGCGCCGTGCCCAGCTGGTCGCCGTCGACCTGCCAGGTTTCGCGCAGGCCGAAGCGCTGCGGGTCCTGCGCCACCAGCGCCCCGTGGGTGAGATCGAACTCGCCGACGATGAACGCCGCCACCTGGTCGCGGTGCTGATCCAGAAAGTGCAGGGTGTCCATCGCCTCGGCGGCGGTCTCGGTCGGAAAACCGGTGAAGCACATCGCTTCGGGGGCGATGCCGGCGGCAGCCAGGTGATTCATCACCTCGGCGACCACGCTGATGGGCGCGCCCTTGTCGATCATCTTCAAGACCCGCGGGTTGGCGGATTCGACGCCCAGCGCGCAGGCCACCGCGCCGCCCCGGCGCAAGACCGCCGCCCTTTCGGCGGTGAGGTATTTCTCCGGCTTGAGGTCGGTGGCCCAGCGCAGGCCCAGGCCCGACGCTTCCAGCGCCGCCGCCAGCTTGACCAGCGTCTTCGGCGCCACCGAATCTTGCGACAGATAGAAATAGTGCGTCCCAAAGCGGCGCGACAGCGCGCCCAGGTGCGCGACCACCTCGTCGACGGCACGCTCGCGGTAGCTGGCGGTTCCCACCTCGGCCAGGCCGTAGTGACAGAACGTGCACTTGCCCCAGTAACAGCCGCGGGTGGGATCGTACGGCAGCACCACCCGCGGCGAAAAATAACGGTCCAGAGGCAAGCCGTCGAAATCGGGCGGCGGCAGCTGCCGCATATCCTCGCTGGAATGGCCGGGCAAATATTTGGCGCCCAGCAAAGGATCGCGGTGGACCAAATTGGGGATCGCCGCCAGCGCCGCGCGCCCGCCGCCAGCGTCCAGCGCGCGGCAGAGGGACAGCAGGGTGTGCTCGCCTTCGAAGACCACCGCGGTGTCGAACGGCCCCAGCGCGCGCCGCAGATCCACGCCGCGCAAGCGAATCAAAAGCTGCGTGATGGCCGGCCCACCGACGGTCAGGTGCACGCCCGGCAGCGCCGCCTTCAGCTTCAGGGCAAAGGCGTAGGCTGGTTGCAGCTGGCCGGGAAAGCAGATCGACAGCCCGACCGCCGCCACGCCTTCACCGCGCAGGCGCGGGATCAGCTGCTGGGTCACGTACGCGTCGTACGGATCGCGCTCGGGCGCGGCGTCACGGGCGATCTCCTCGGGCGTGGTGAGGGCGAACGGCGTGCGATAGGCGGTGAAGTCCATCGCCAGCGGGGCGTGCGCCGCCGAGACCACCCGCAACGCCGCATCGACGGTGTCGACGGCCCCGGCGTAGAGATCGGCGTCGAAGAAACGTTCGCCGTCGCGCAGGATGGCGGTGGCATCGTCGATGGTCGCGGGCACCGCCTGGGCATCGCCGCGCGCGCGCCACAAGGCGCTGTAGGCAAGCTGCGCGGTGTGGTCCAGGCGCGGGCGCGCATCAAGGTCGGTCAGTCGATCTTCGATGCGCTGGCGGAGGGTCGCCAGCGGCGCCGGGCGCAGCAAGAAGTCGTAGGCCTCGACGTTGGCGTCGACGGGCAGCACGTCGACGCCGTTGCCGCGCAGGAATCCAGTCAGCATCGGCACCGCCAGATAGGGCGCGGTCGGATCGCAGGTCGGCGGGTAAATCAGGGCGATTTTCATCGAGCGGGCGGCTAGTCTTGGCGCGAATGTCCCCCCAGGCAAGGAATGAATCGAACCGGTGGGCCGACGCGTCTCTTCATGCGATGCTGCGAGCCATGATTCATTCGTCGATGAATTCGTCTTTCTCGCGGTTCGGCAAGCAACGCGCGCTGGCGTTGGCGGTCTTTGTTGCGGTGGGCGGGCAAGCCGTGGCTGCGCGCGCCGGAGTGACGATCGTCTTTCAACACGGCGCCTCGGAGGCGTCGACGGCGGAGATCGAAGGCGATCACGCGCGTATCGACAGCCCGATGCGCCAGAAGTTCACCGCGGTGATCGTCGACGCCGCCGGCAAGAAGATGACCATGGTCGACGACAACGCCAAGAGCTACGTCGACATCACCGAAGAGGACATGAAGAAATTCCGGGGCCAGCTAGAAGCGATGCGCGGCCAGATGCAAGAGCGCCTGAAGAACCTGCCGCCCGAGCAGCGCCAGAAGATGGAGGCGCTGATGGCCAAAATGGGCAACGGTGCGGCCGGCGCCAAGCCGGAGAAGCACGTCTTCAAGTTCGACTCGATGGGGCAGAAGAAAACCGTCAATGGAATGTCCTGTCAGATGTTCAAGGTCAGCCGCGACGGCAAGGCGTACGAGCAGGATTGCATCTCGCCGTGGAGTGCCGGCTTGCTGAAGAAGAGCGACTTTGAATCGATGCGCAAGTTCGGCCAGGAGATGGCGCAGGGAATGGGAATGAAAGGCGGCGGCACCGGCCAGCTTTTCGAGGACATGGATCAGTACCCGGGCATTCCGATCTCGCGCGTGCACCTGGGCGACGACGGCACGTCCGGCGAAGAAGATCAGATCAAGAGCATCACCCGCGGCAGCATCGCCGCCGCCCGTTTTGCGGTGCCAACCGGGTACACGAAGAAGGACGTGTCGTCACTGATGGGGGCGGGCGCTGGCGCGGGGCACGGCGATGGCGTGCAGCACTCGGGGCCGATGCATCCTTAGACCGAAGACGACGGCTGAGGGGATCTTGAGGCGTGCGCCGGCTACGTGTGGGCGGGTCCTGTCGCTGCGTGGACGCCTTCCGAGCGGGTTGTCTCGTCGGGCTGCGTTCGAGAGCCTGGACCGAGCGACTGGTGAATTTGTAGCGCCGAGGGACGCGGCCCGACGAACCAACCCGCTCGGTCCCCTCCACTCCGCGCCACCCGCCCACGCTGTGCCGGCTGGCAACAAGAGCACCGAACGTGAGTATCGCTCCCGATCCTTCGCTCGCTCGTGGGTTAAGGCCAAACCCTACCCCCCGCGAAAGCGAAGCCGACGCCGGCGGACGAACGAACTAGCCCGAAGCCGCCTGAGCCGTCATGCGCGTACGGATGATTTCGCGCAACCCTTCGCCGCGAGCGAAGGCCATGTGGTCGATGACGTCACGCGAGCCGTCGCGCTTGACCATCATCAGGCCCACTCGGTGCTCGTAAGCAATTGGCACGGCGTCGGCCAGCTGGTCGAAGGTCCAGGTGCGCAGACCGAAGTCGTCACGGATGATGAGGCCGGTTGGCGTGACCACCATGGTGGCCTTCTTGGGCGGCGGACCGTCGGATTCCTCGACGGTGCGGGTGGCGGTAACGCCCAGCATGGCGGCGGCCAACAGCAGAAGGCCGGTGGGTATTCTGCCGGCGCCCACCAGATAGGCGGCGATGGCGAAAACGACGGCGACCGCGGCCAGGGCGGCGCGCAAGCGAAGGATCGGCGTCTCCGGGTCCTTGGGAAAGAAAGCCATCGTGCCTGGCGGAATCTTGCCGCGGTCGACACTGAGGAGGGCTTCCACTTCGCTCACAAAGGAAGCATCGTCATCGCCCGCCGTGGCTTTAGCGCAGGCCAGAAAAAATAGCGGGCCCGCGCTGGTTCTCATCCGCAGCCGGGCCCATGGTCGCCACACGCATGCGTGTGTTGACAGTAATAACTCTACTCTCTTGACGTCGCTTGTCTCGTAACGTTTTCGTCGAGAGTTTGTGGCGACGTCGTGAACCCGCCCACACGTAAACCAGCATTTCGTTCGACGAAACCGGTGACCATGCAGTTCCCAGGGTTTGCGCGCGCGCGTGGTGGACAACGGCCTCGACGCCGTCTGCGCGGTCCGGTAGAAACCGGCCGTGAAACTTGGGGGCGCACCGGAGGCGATCTTGTTCGATCTGGACGGCACCCTGGTCGATTCAGAACGCGAGAACGTCGAATCGGTGGTGCTGGCGGTGCGGCGCCTGGGCGGCGAGATGACCGCCGCCGAGCGCGCCTTCGTCATCGGCCATTCGTGGAACGAGATTCACGCCATGGTGGCGGGCAACCACCGCCTGACCATCTCGATGCCCGATCTGATCGCTTCAGCCGTCGACGAGAAACGCGGTTTGCTGGCGGCCACCGGTTACCGTGCGTTACCGGGAGCGGTGGCCACGGTGCGCCGCCTGGCCGCGCGCTCGCGGATGGCGGTGGTGTCGGGGGCCAGCCGCGTCGAGGTGCAAGACGCGCTGACCAGCCTGGGCGTCAGCGCGCTTTTTCAGATCATCCTGGGCGCCGAGGACTACGCCCGTGGCAAGCCGGAGCCTGATTCATACGCGCTGGCCATGCGTCACCTGCAGGTAATGCCCGTCCGCTGCATCGCTATCGAAGATGCCACCCCTGGCATCCTGTCGGCGCGCGCCGCCGGCGCCCGGGTGATCGCTGTGCGCGCCGGCAACTTCGCCGGCTATGATCTGTCGCCCGCCGACGTCGTGGTCGACACGCTGGACGATGTCACCGACGCGCTTTGCGATCAGTTGATCGGCTGAGACAGCGTCGGCGGGTCAGATCGGCCGCCGCCGGAGCGGGGTCGGCGCGAGGGTGGTAAAATGAGGCGTTGTTCGACCATCTTCCACCTGACGTCGTCATCTACGAGGTCGGTCCTCGCGACGGGCTGCAGAATGAATCGCGGCTGATCCCCACCGACGACAAGGTGCGGTTCATCGACGCGCTGTCGGACACCGGCCTTCGCGCCATCGAGATCACCAGCTTCGTCAATCCGAAGTGGATCCCGCAGCTGGCGGACGCCGCCGAGGTGGCGCGGCGAATCGCCCGCCGCCCGGCGATCGTTTATTCGGCCCTGGTCCCCAATCGCCAGGGCCTGGACGCCGCCATCGCCGCCGGCATGAAAGAGGTCGCGGTCTTCATGTCGGCGTCCGAAACGCACAACAAGAAGAACGTCAACAAGACCATCGCCGCCACCCTGGCCGCTTTTCGCGACACCGTGCCGCCGGCCCTGGCCGCCGGCCTGCGCGTGCGGGCGTACGTCTCGACGGTGTACGGCTGCCCGTACGAAGGCGCGGTCGATCCCGGCAAGGCGGTCGAGCTCTGCCGCGCGCTGAAGGAGCTGGGCTGCTATCAAGTGTCGCTGGGCGACACCATCGGCGTGGGCACGCCGCGCCAGGTGCGCGATGTGCTGTCGCGCGTGCTGGCGGAGATCCCGGCCGCCGAGGTGGCGGTGCACTTTCACGACACGCGCGGCACGGCGCTGGCGAACATTCTGGTCGCCGTCGAGATGGGCATCACCACCGTCGATTCGGCGCTGGGGGGCCTGGGCGGCTGTCCGTACGCGCCGGGCGCGTCGGGGAACGTCGCGACGGAAGACGTCGTCTACATGCTGGAAGGAATGGGCGTGCACACCGGCGTCAGCCTGGACAAGCTGGTGGATTGCTCGCGGCTGGCGTCGACGCTGGTCGGGCACGAGATGCCGTCGAAGTTTTATCGCGCCGCCGTCGGCGCCCGCGCCCGGTCCAGCGGCGGCGCCACCGGCTAGCGGGTTACGTGTTACGGTGAAAGCGGATGACCACCAGCGATGCCACCGCGGCGGGCAGCCTGATTCTGGTCGAACGCAAGGGAACCACCGCCATCATCACCTTGAACCGCCCAGCGGCGATGAACGCGCTGTCGGTCGAGCTGGTGGCGGCGCTGGAGCAGACGGTGCGCGATCTGCGCGGGGCGGGCGCCGGCAGCGGCGTCATTCGCGCGCTGATCATCACGGGCGCCGGCGGCAAGGCGTTCTGCGCCGGCGCCGATTTGAAGGAACGGCGGGCCATGAGCCTGGCCGACACGCGCCGGTTCCTGAACATATTGGGCGCCGCCGTCGACGCGGTGGCGGCGTTTCCGGTGCCGGTGATCGCGGCGGTGAACGGCGCGGCCTTCGGCGGCGGCTTCGAGCTGGCGCTGGCTTGCGACATCCGCCTCGGCGCTGACAACGCCGAGCTGGGCCTTCCCGAGGTGCGCCTCGGCATCATCCCCGGCGCCGGCGGGACGCAGCGTCTGGCGCGGGTGGCGGGCGTCGCCGTGGCGAAAGAATTGATCTTCACCGGGCGGCGCATCGACGCGGCGACGGCGCGCGGGTTGGGGATCGTCTCGTCGGTGCACCCGGCGGCGGATCTCTTGAGCGCGGCCGAAGCGGTGGCGGCCGAGGTGGCGGCGGGCGGTCCGCTGGCGGTGGCCCAGGCCAAACGCGCCATCGACGACGGGCTGTCGCTGTCGCTGGGCAACGCCCTGGCGGTCGAGCGGGCGTGTTACGAGGCGGTGTTGACCAGCGAGGATCGCGAGGAGGGCCTGCGCGCCTTCGTCGAGAAACGCCGCCCGGTCTTTCAGGGCAAGTAGCCGAGACGACGAACGACGAACGACTGACGAAGGACGACGCATGGGACGCAGTGACGACCTGAAGGCGCTGGGCGAGACGATCAAGAAGGGCGGCGCGCCCAAGTACCACCAGAGCAACGCCGCCGCCGGCAAGCTGTTCTGCCGCGAGCGCATCGCTCGATTGTGCGACGAGGGCGGCAAGGATTTTGTCGAGGACGGCCTTTTCGCCAACGCCACCGCCGGCGATCTGCCCGCCGACGGCGTGGTCACCGGCATCGGCCGCGTGCACGGGCGGCCGGTGGCGATCATGGCCAACGATTCGACGGTGAAGGCCGGCTCGTGGGGCGCGCGCACCGTCGAGAAGATCGTGCGCATCCAAGAACAGGCCGGTCGCCTGCGCATCCCGCTTTTCTATCTGGTCGATTCGGCGGGCGCGCGCATCACCGATCAGATCGACATGTTCCCCGGGCGCCGCCACGCCGGCCGCATCTTCAATAACCAGGTGCGCCTGTCGGGAGCCATCCCGCAGATCTGTCTGCTGTTCGGCCCGTCGGCGGCGGGCGGGGCCTACATCCCGGCCTTCTGCGACGTGATCTTCATGGTCGAGAAGAACGCCTCGATGTACCTCGGTTCGCCGCGCATGGCGGAGATGGTGATCGGTGAAAAGGTCACCCTGGAAGAGATGGGCGGCGCGCGCATGCACTGCGAGGTCTCCGGCTGCGGCGATCTGCTGGCCAAGGACGAAGCGGCCTGCTTGCAAGCGGCCCGCGATTATCTGGCTTACCTGCCCCAGCGCGGTGCTGGCGACAGGCCGGAGATCATCGCCGCCCGTGCGCCCAAGCCCGGGGCCAAGCGCATCGACGATATCTTGCCGCCCAACCAGAACCAGGCCTTCGACATCGCCGCCGTGATCGAGGCGCTGGTCGACGAGGGCAGCTTCTTCGAGATCAAGAAACTCTTCGCCCGCGAGCTGGTGACCGGATTTGCCCGGCTGGGTGGGCGCGCGGTGGGCATCGTGGCGAGCCAGCCGAAATGGAAGGGCGGCGTGTTGTTCGTCGATTCGGCCGACAAGGCGGCGCGCTTTATCTGGTTGTGCGATGCCTTCGGCATCCCGCTGCTTTTTCTCGCCGATGTGCCCGGCTTCATGATCGGCAAGGCGGTCGAACGGCAAGGGATCATCCGCCACGGCGCCAAGATGATCTCCGCCGTCGCCGACGCCACGGTGCCGAAGTTCTGCGTGGTTTTACGAAAAGCTTACGGGGCCGGTCTGTACGCCATGTGCGGTCCTGGCTTTGATCCCGACGCCACCATCGCCCTGCCGCAGGCGATGATCGCCGTGATGGGCGCCGAGGCGGCCATCAACGCCGTCTACGCCAACAAGATCGCCGAGAAGCCGGAGGCCGAACGCGCGGCGTTCATCGAACAGCTGCGCCAGCAGTACCGCGAGGACATCGACATCGTGAAGCTGGCGGCCGACCTGCACATCGACGCCATCGTTCCTGGCGACGACCTGCGCGTCGAGCTCTCGCGCCGGTTGGCCGCCACCGATCACAAGATCACGCCGACGTTCCCGCGCCGGCGCTCGGTTCTCCCGGTCTAGATCGCCGGGAGATCGGGTATCGTTCGGCGATGCCGGGATCGCCGCCGTCGCTGAAGTTGTTGCCCGCCGAAGAAGCACGGCGGATCATGGCCGGGGTGGCGCCGGTCGATGTCGAGCGGGTGCCTTTGCGCCGGGCGGGCGGGCGCGTGCTGGCGGAGGCGCTGAGCGCGCCCGAGGATCTGCCGCCGGCGGCGCGGTCGGTGATGGATGGGTACGCGGTGCGGGCGGCGGAGGTGGCGGCGGCGACGGCGGAGGCGCCGGCGGTGCTGCGTCTGGCGGGTGTGGTCCCGATGGGCGGTGTCTTCGCCGGGCGGGTGGAAGCGGGGGAGCTGGTGGGGATTTCGACGGGCGGGTTTTTGCCGGCGGGCGCGGACGCGGTGGTGATGATCGAGCACACCGAGCCGCGCTCGGGCGAGGTGACGGTCGGCGATCGGGTGCGGATCTTTTCGGTCGTGGCCGCCGGGGCCAACCTGATCGCCGCCGGTGAAGATCTGCACGCCGGCGCCGCCGTGCTGACCCGCGGACGCCGGCTGCGGCCGCAGGATCTGGCGGCGCTGGCCACCTTCGGCGTGTCCGAGGTGCTGGTGCACCGCCGGCCGCGCATCGCGCTTCTGTCGACGGGCAACGAGCTGTGCGAGCCGACGGAGCGGCCCGGCCCCGGCCAGGTCCGCGACGTCAATCAGGCGGTGCTGGGCGCGCAGATCGAAAGCGCCGGCTGCGCGGTCAGCTACGGCGGCATCGTGCGCGACCGGGCCAGCGATCTGCGCACGGCGATTTCGTTGCTGCTGCCCGGCCACGACGGGTTGATCTTGTCGGGCGGATCGTCGGTGGGCGTGAAAGACGTGTCGGCCGAGGCGCTGGGCAATCTGGACGCGCCGGGCATTGTCTTTCATGGGATCGACATTCGCCCGGGCAAACCGACGCTGTTCGCCCTGGCGGGGCAGAAACCGATCCTGGGCATGCCGGGATTTCCTACCTCGTCGATGATCGTCTTCGACGCCTTCGTGCGGCCGATGCTCTGGCGTCTGGGCGGCGAGGGCGCGCGCGATCCGTGGCCGGCGCACTGCCCGGCGCGTCTTGGTCGGGCGTACACCTCGGCGCGCGGGCGCGAGGATTACCTGCGCGTGCGGCTGACGATCGAAGACGGCCAGCGCTGGGCCCACCCGCTGGCCGGTGGCTCGGCGGCCATCTCCAACGTGCTGCTGGCCGACGGCCTGGTGCGGGTGGACGCCGACCTCGAGGGGCTGGCCCGCGGTGACTCCGTCGAGGTCTGGCTGTACTGAACGGCGGCGCCTCTCAGAACAACCAGAAGGCGCCGACCCGCCCTTCGACCACTGTCTGGGTGGCCGAGTTCTGGAAGCGCGGCAAGACGCCGCCCTCAGCGAAGATGTCGAGGCCGATCAGCGGCAAGCCGATCTTGAATCCCACCGCCCCGCCCACCGCGTAGTGCGCGGTGTGCAGCAGGTTCTCGACCGCGAAGATGGCCCGCGCGTAGATGGGAAAGATGGGGGGATAGATGCCCAGCATCGGTCGCAGCTGCAGATCGAATTTGCTGTTCTTGACGTCGCCAAGATCGCCGACGATGCCAAGCTGCGGGCGCAGCAGGCCCAGCACCTCGTAACCGGGCGCCAGCATGACGTTGGTCGGCTCCCAGCCGCGCGGTTCATTGACCCGACCGCCCTTGCCCACCGAGCCTTCGATGACCCAACCGGCCTGGGCGCTGGTGGCGCCGGCGAGGGAGATCAGCACCAGGAGAAAAGCGATTCCAATGAGCTTACGCATGACACTCCTTATTATTGCTTTAGCGAACCAGGATAGGCCTCGGTTTGGCGAATCCGCAAGCGCAATGGCGGGCGATCAGAAGGCGCCGGCGATGCGCGGCCCGACGGCCAGCGTGCCTTTCGCGGTCAAAGACGGGGCAAGAGTCACGTTCCATCCCACCGCACGGGGCGCCGTGCCGCCGCTCTTCGCCCACGGATTGCGCTCCAGGCTGCCGAATACGACCCCGGCGCCGGTGCCGGCCAGCGTGCCGATGGCGGCGCCGAATAAAATGTTCTCCGGGCGGTTCGTCTCCAGCGCCACCAGGCCGCCGATGAGAGCGCCGAAGATGGTCCCGAACGTGCCGCCGTAGGCCATGTCCCGCGTGATGAGATAGCCCCGGCCGCTGGGCCGCGCGCCGTTGTCGATGAACCCCAGGGTCAATCCGAGCGCGCCGCCGGCCAGCGCCCCGATGGCCGCGCCGGCGACCACTGGTCGCCAGTCGCGGCGCTGCAGGCCATTTTCGCGGGCCACCAGGTAGCCGCCCGCGAGGCCAGCCGCGATCCCCATCCCGAATCCGCTGATGCCGGTCTCGAACGGCGAAGGCGGCGGGGCGCTCGGCGTTGAGACGTTGGCCTGCGCCCAGCCGGCCGATGGGGCGCCCAGCGCGGCCAGCAGCGTGACGGCAGCCATCAACGTGGTTTTGCTCATTGTGCAGCTCTAAGAGCGGCAGAGCGGTCTGTCAATTGCGGCGTCGGGCAGCGGGTCTGGGGTTTCCCGAAGGTGCGCGCATTTTTCCTGGATTCTGCGGCGGTTTTTCTTCAACGTACGCTGCATGAGCAGTGCTGGCGGAATCCCGCGCAAATGGACGGTCGCCGATTCGTCGGAGATCTACGGGGTCAAGGCCTGGGGTAACAACTATTTTTCGGTGAACGAGTCGGGCAACGTGCAGGCGCACCCGGCGGGAAGCGAAAACGGCAAGATCGATCTGAAAGAGCTGGTCGACGAGGTGGCGCGCCGGGGAATCGGCCTGCCGCTTTTGATCCGTTTCTCCGACGTGCTGAAAAGCCGCATCGTCGAGCTGAACGAAGCCTTCCGGCGCGCCATCGCCGAGTACGGGTACAAGGGCGAATACAAGGGCGTCTATCCGATCAAGGTCAACCAGCACCGCTACGTCGTCGAGGAGATCGTCCAGTTCGGCCGTCCCTATCACTACGGCCTGGAAGCGGGCTCCAAGCCCGAGCTCTTGGCGGTGATGGGCATGCTGGACGACGAGGACGCGCTGGTGGTCTGCAATGGCTACAAGGACGAGGAGTACATCGAGACGGCGCTGATGTGCTCGAAGCTCGGGCGCAACGTCCTCATCGTGGTCGAAAAATTCTCCGAGCTGTCGCTGATCGCCGAGACCGCGAAAAAGATGGGCGTGCGGCCGCGCATCGGCATCAGGGTCAAGCTGGCGTCGAAGGGTTCGGGCCGCTGGGAGGCCTCGGGCGGCGATCGGTCGAAGTTCGGTCTTTCCACGCGCGAGGTGGTCGAGGGGATCAACTTCCTGCGCAAGCACGACCTTTTGAACTGCTTCGAGCTTTTGCACTTTCACCTGGGCAGCCAGATCTCCGCCATCCGCGCCGTGAAGAACGCCTTGCGCGAGGCGGGTCGGTTTTACGTCGAGGTGGTCAAGCTGGGCGCGCCGCTGAAATACTTCGACGCCGGCGGCGGTCTGGGCGTCGACTACGACGGGTCGCAGACCAACTTTGCCTCGTCGATGAACTACACCATGCAGGAGTACGCGAACGACATCGTGTTCTCGCTGCAGGAGATCTGCGACTCGGCCGGCGTGGCGCACCCGACCATCGTCTCCGAGTCGGGCCGCGCCGTGGTCGCTCACCACTCGATGCTGGTCATGGACATCCTGGGCGTGGGCGAGTTCGACGTCGGCAAGGCGCCCGAACAGGTGTCCGAATCGGCGTCGCGCATGGTGCGCAACCTCTTCGAGACCTACCGCGACGTCTCGCGCAAGAACGTCCTCGAGGCGTACCACGACGCGCTGGAGTACAAGGAAGAGGCGCTGCAACTTTTCAATCTCGGCAACCTGTCGCTGTCCGAACGGGTGGTGGCCGAAGACATCTTCTGGGCCATCTGCCAGAAGATCTTGAAGCTGACCCGTGACATGCGCGAGGTGCCCGAAGAATTGGAAGGCCTCGAGCGCGCCCTGTCCGATACGTATTTCTGCAACTTTTCCATGTTCCAGTCGCTGCCGGACATCTGGGCCATCGATCAACTGTTCCCGATCATGCCCATCCACCGCCTGGGCGAGGAGCCCACCCGGCGCGCCGTGCTGGCCGACATCACCTGCGACAGCGACGGCAAGATCGATCACTTCATCGATCGCCGCGACGTCAAATCGGTGCTGGAGCTGCACCCGGTGAACGGCCAGGACTATTACCTGGGCGTGTTCTTGATCGGCGCCTACCAGGAAATCCTGGGCGATCTGCACAATCTGTTCGGCAACACCAACACCGTGCACGTCTCGCTGGCGGCCGGCGGCGGCTATCAGATCGAACACGTGGTCACCGGCGACACCGTCACCGACGTCTTGAAGTACGTCAGCTACGCGCGCGAAGATCTCGTCGCCCGCGTGCGCCGCTTCGCCGAGATGGCGGTGCGGGCGAATCGCATGACCCTGGAAGAGACGCGCTCGATGCTGCGCATGTACGAAGAAGGCCTGGCCGGTTACACGTACCTCGAGCGGTCGTGAGTTCGCCATGACCGCCGTCGACATGAAGGGACGTTTGGGCGATCCGGCGGCCGTCGACGCCTCGCTGTCGAACCTGGCGCGCGGCGTGGTGGGCTCGGAGATCCTGCGCATCGCCGCCGAGATCCGCGCGCTGAAGGCCAAGGGCGCCTCCATCTGCAACCTGACCGTCGGTGATTTCGATCCGACGTATTTTCCCGTGCCAGAAATGCTGCTCGACGGCGTGCGCGCCGCCCTGGCCGCCGGCCACACCAACTACCCGCCCTCTGACGGCGTGCTGGCCCTCCGCGAGGCGGTGACCCATTTTTACGGGCGCGGCCTGGGCCTGTCCTATCCCGTCGAGTCGGTGTTGATCACCGGCGGGGCGCGGCCGCTGCTTTACGGCGCCTATCGCACGGTGCTGGATCCCGGCGACGTGGTCGTCTATCCGGTGCCGTCGTGGAACAACAACCACTACGCCTATCTCTGCACCACCAAGCCGATCGAGCTGCCGGTTTCGGCGGAGACGAATTTTTTCCCCACCGCAAAGATGCTGCGGCCGCACCTTTCGGCCGCGCGTTTGCTGATGATCAACTCGCCGCTGAACCCGACCGGCACGGTGATCGATCCTGAAGAGCTGCGCGCCATCTGCGAGCTGGTGGTGGAAGAGAACCGCCGCCGCGCCAAGGCCGGCGCCGACGCCGGCAAGGCGTTGTGGCTGTGTTACGACCAGGTCTACTGGCAGCTGACCTTCGGGGCCGCGCGCCACGCCACGCCGCCCGAGGTCTGCATGGACGTGGCGCCGTACACCATCATGCTCGACGCGGCGTCGAAGAGCTTTGCCGCCACCGGCATGCGGGTGGGCTGGGCGGTGATGCCGCCGGCCGCCCGCCAGCGCATGGCCGATATCCTGGGCCACGTCGGGGCCTGGGCGCCGAAGGCCGAGCAGGTGGCGCTGGCCGCGCTCCTCGAAGACGAGGTCGCCGTGCGCACGTACCACGCCGGCATGCTGGAACGGGTCAAGCAGCGCCTGGACGCGCTGGCGGCCGGGTTTCAGAAAATGCGCGCCGACGGTTTTCCCGTCGAGGTGATCGATCCCCAAGGCGCGATCTATCTGTCGGTGCGCGTGGCGGTCCCCGGCCGCAGCAACGACGAGATTCGCCAGCACCTGCTTTCCCATGCCGGGTTCGCGGTGGTCCCGTTCCAGGCCTTCGGGCTGCGCGGCGACAGCGGTTGGTTCCGCATCTCCGTCGGTGCGGTCTCCGAACGCGACATCGAAGAAGCCTTGCCGCGCGTGCGGGCGGCGCTGGCGATATTGTCGAAACCGTCCGCGCGCTGACCGGCGCCATGCGCTTTGGTCGCTGGCGTTTGATCCACCTGGGCGGCGCACTGCCGGAGTCGGACAGCGATTCATGATCGCCGCGCTGGTGGCCATCGCCACGGCGCTGCGGGTGGCGTGGGTGCTGCTGGTGCCCACGCGTCCGGTGGGCGATTTCGCCCTGTACGTTGAATCATCGGCGCACCTTCTGGCCCACGGCGCGTTCGATTCAGCGTTCATCTACATGCCCGGCTATGTCATCGCCTTGGCCGGGGTCCAGGCGCTGGGTGGCGGCCTGCTGGCGATGAAGTTGCTGGGCGCGGTTGTTGGGGGCCTGGGCGCCTGGCCGGTGGCGGGACTGGGGGCGCGCTTGTTCGATCGCCGTGCTGGGTGGGCGGCGGGCGCTCTTTACGCCGTGTGGCCGGCGGGGATCGCGGTGGCCAGCGTGACCGGCACCGATCTGCCGACCGGCGTGCTGCTGGCGACGGCGGTTTATCAGCTGGTCCGCTGGCGCGCGGAGCGACCATGGACGGCGGCGATCTTGTTCGGGCTGGTGTCGGGGCTGGCGGCGACGGTGCGGGCCATCGCGGCGCCGCTGGCGGCGCTGTCGTTGTTTTTTTGGCTGGCGGCGCGGGTTCGTCCGTCGCAGGCGGTGGCCCGCGCGGCGGTCAGCTGCGCGCTGGCGGTGTGCGTGCTGTTGCCGTGGGGCATTCGCAATCAGCGACGGTACGGCGAGTTTTTTCTCACCGACAGCCACGGCGGCCACACCGCGCTGGTGGGATCCAATCCCGACACCGACGGGGTTTACTCGCGGTCGCTGAACCTGATGTTCTGGAAGGGCACCGGGTTCAAGCTGTTCGATCCGCCGCACCGGCAATCGGATCGGGCGGCGTACGATCTGGCGATCGCCTGGGCGCGATTCGAGCCGGCGTACGCGGCCGGGCTGGTGATGGCCAAGGCAGATCGTCTGCTGACCAGCGAGCAGCCGTTGCTGTACTGGCCGATCTACCGGCAAGGCGTGCTGTCCGGCGGCGCGCGCGCCTTCTTCGAATCGGCGCGCCGGCCGCTGGAAGGGATCGTCGACGGTTTCTGGTACGCGCTGCTGTCGCTGGTGGCGATCGGCGTGGTGGTGGCGGCAGCGCAGCGGCGCTGGCCGGCCCTGAGCGTGCTGCTGTTTCCGCTGGTCCTGACGGCCTTGTACGCCACCTTCTTTTCCGAGGCGCGCTATCACCTGGCCCTGGTGGTGTTTCTGTTTCCGTTTGCGGGCGCCGTCGTTTCGTCGGCGTCGGGCCGTCAGTCGGCCATCGTGGCGCGGCGGCGGTGGCGGCCGGCGCTGGCGGCGATTTTTTTGCTGGCGGCGATCTTCATCGGCTGGCCGGCGCTGGTGCGGGCCGGGACGGTCTTACGCGAGCGACATCGATGGGCGGTTTGCGTGTGTACCGTCGACGATCAGTCGCGTCTTTGTCAGTGGAAACCCGCGGCGCGGGCGCCGGGCGAGGGCCGCTCGCCGGTGCGCGGGGTGTGGAACGGCGTGGGGCTGATGGCGCCGGCCGGCGGCACGCGGGTGGCCGCCACCGCCACTTTCGTTGATTTGCCGTCCGGACGATATCGATTCACGGGCGTCGTCGATCAGCTGTGCAACGATCTTTCTTCGGCACCGCAGGTGGTTTTGTCCAGCGACGGGCGTGCCATCGCCGCCGCGGTGCTGTCCGCGCCGGTGGACAGTACAGATGAGTCCAGGGCCCAACCGATCGAAGGCGTGATCGATCACCGCGGCGGGAATCTACACCTGGAATTCACCGTCGCTGCGACCGCGCGGACAACGGTTTGGTTAAGCGATCTGCGGGTGGTGGGCGTGGCCCGCGGCCAGCACGAATAGAAAACGTTGGCAGGCAAAGCCGATTGTGCATAATCCCCCACGATGTCATCCCGAAGCGCCACCAGGGCCGTTTCGCTGGGCGCCGCTGTTCTCGCTCTTGCCGCTGGAATCGGATGCGGAAGCGCGACGGACGACCGACCC
>DATATI010000060.1 GCA_036268875.1 Polyangia bacterium
CATCGAAGGCGCGGTCAGCGTGCCGTTTTATGATCCGGCGCCCTACTTCGACAAGCTGCCGAAAGACGTCTGGTTGGTCTGTTACTGCGCCTGCCCCCACGCCGAATCCGGCCAGCTGGCCGAGAAGCTGCGCGCGCAGGGCTTCACCAAGGTGACGGTCCTTGACGAAGGCCTGGGCTTTTGGCGCACGCAGAAGTACGGCACGACCCTGCAGACAAAGACGCAAGAACACTAAGGCGCGCCACCGCCACGGCGTTCTTTGCCGACCGCAAAAACACCTGTTATGGTGTGGCGGTCAGCGTTCTGTCTTCCATGGATTATCACTAAGGCCCCGCTCAGGAACAACTTGATTAGACCGTGTTTGTCGAACACTCGGCGGGACCGATTTCTCAGTGATCGCTCGTGCGCAGCGATCAAGTTATTTCCGATCGAATCCTAAGGATGTACAACATGATGCTTCACCGCCATTTCCGCTTCGCCGCTCTTTTCTCGCTGGGTCTGTTGACCGCTGGTGGTTGCAGTGGAGGCTCATCGCCGGCTCGTGACGGCGGGTCGATGGATCAATCTTCCACCGAGAGCGCCGCAGACACGACGGGCACCGACACCGCCGGCAGCGACGCTGGCACTGACGCGACAGACGATGGCACCAGCGACGGCGGCGACGGCGCGACGGGGATCGAATACTCGTTGCTGGTGACCGAGACGCCGCCCGGCCCTTACATCGCCATGAACCTGTGGGGCGGCGTGCAGCGGTACACGGGCGCCGCAGGCGCGCCGCTGGTGAAAGCCGCAGGGATCGACAAGAGCGCTGTCCAGGATCCGGAGAGCCTCTTTTTCCGCGCCGCCTCGTCGGAGATCTTCGTCGGCAACCGGCACGGCGACAACGCCGCCGACGGCACCGCCGGCAGCATTTCGCGTTTCGTTTACGATCGCGCCGCCGGCACCTTCACGGCCAATGGGGCCATCACCGGCAACATGCTCAGCATCGTCGGCCAGATGGCCGTGCACCCGACGACCGGCGAATTGTTCGCAGCGGATTTTTATGTCACCGGCACCGGACCGGCGGTCTCGCGCTTCACCTTTGATGGCGCCGGCGTGGCCACCGCCAACGGCACCTTGGGGACTGGTCCCACCCAGGGGCTGTTGATCGCGCCCGACGGCAAACGCCTGTACCTGACCAGCGGCGGCCAGCGCAGCAACCTCATCCACCAGTTCGATCTGACCACCAACACCATGCTGCCCGATTTCACCGTCAGCGACGCGCACTCGCTGTTCTTCATGACCTTCTTCAACGGCGAGATCCTGGTCGGCGATCTGGACGGCAACAAGGTCTATCGCCTGACCGTCGCAGACACTGACGATCTGACTGTCGCCTCGAGCTTCGACGCCGACGGCCCGGTCAGCATCGCCGTTTCACCCGACGGCAAGGAGCTGTTCACCTCGGGCCATCTGACGTCCGATCTGATCGATCGGTTCGTCTGGGATGCCACGAACACCACCTGGATGCGCACGGAACAGATCAACGCCACCACCTCGCTGGGCGGGTTGATCATCGTCCCGGCGCACTGACCAAGGCTGCCGCGCGGTCAGCCGCTGGGCGATTGATCCTCGACGGCAGCCGGGCGATCGGCGTCGATGCCGTCGCGGCGCAAATCGTCGGCGACGGCGGCGCGCGCGGTGTTGCCGGCGGGCCCGTCGTACCAGCCGGGATCACCGTAGGCGCGAATTCCGTCGCGCACCTTCAGCACCGTGAACATGCCGCCCATGGTGATGACGTCGTGTTTTCCTTTTCCACCCAGCATCGGGATGCTGTTCGTCGGCACCGCCATACCCATGTCGGCCATGTCCGCCGTACCCGTCTGACCCGGTGGGGACCAGCACGGTGGTCTCCGGCCACTGCGCGGATTCGGCGATCGGGCCGCCGTCGGTCTCCGCGCGGGTCACGGTTCGATTGCTGGCGCTGGCGGCGACGGCCATCGGCTGCGCCGGCGTTTCACCCGAGCGCGGCCACGACCAGGTGGCGGCGCTGGTCGCCCAGCGCACCGGCCACAAGACGCGCTGGGACAAGGGACCGCCCGACGCCGAAGCCATCGCGCGCTGGGTGCGGATGCTGACCGCCGCCGGGCTGACCAGCGATCGGGGGAACGCGCGGTGGGAAAACCGTTCGGATGGTTCACGTTTTCTCCTTCGTCGCGATCGGGATCGATCTGACGGACGAAGATGACACGACGACGGCCGGGCGGGTTAGCGATGCCGGCCGGCGACGCAATCGACGCTCGCTTGTCAGTCGCTGCGCGTGTTAGGAAAAAGCACCATGCCCGCAGAGCTGCCGATTCTTGAGCTGGTCGTCAAGAACTACAAAAACTTCAACGCAAGGGCCACGCGCGACGCGCTCTGCGCTTACTGGCGCCACATCGAACGCGGTG
>DATATI010000061.1 GCA_036268875.1 Polyangia bacterium
GCGCTAGGGCATGCACACATCTTTGAGGCTCCATCCGACGGCGACAGCGTAGAAGTATTCGAGGCCGTGCTTCAGGGTGATGGGACCCGGCGGTTTGGACGATGGATAGCCGTCCCAGCCGCCGAGACGGCCGATGATCCAGGCGGCCCAGGCAAGGCTGTCGGGCGGATGCGGGTTCTTGAGCCGTTTACTTTGGGCCTCGAGATTTTGGTTGAGGGCGGCGAGCGTTGCGACCTCGTTGGGATCGAAGGCAAGCCGGACGGGCTGATGGCCACGGCCATCGCGCGCCTGCAAGAGCTGAAGGATGATGACCGCCGCCTTGGCGGCGATCGCAACCAGCTTGATGAGCCGATCGGCGGTGGCGATCTGGCTGTCTTCGAGCTTGAATCCTTGCGTCTTGAGGACGCGGAAGAACTGCTCGATGAGCCAGCGCCGCTTGTACCATTCGACGATGCGCCAGGCCTGTTCTGCATTCGCCACTGGGTGAGTGGTGAGAAGCCGCCAGTGCAGCGGCTCTGTGCCGGCCTGAGGATCGGGCTCACGCACGTCGACCAGGGTCAGCGGCAAGCTTTCAGGCAGATGGCGCAGGAACTTGGCTTGCGGCCGGGCCACGTTCACCGCGCCGAAGCGCAGTTCGAGAACGGCGACACGTTCGGTCGACTGCAAACGTGCAGGCAGCACGATGGTGCGCTGGTCCACGACTGCCATGCCTTCGCTGGCCGCATACAAGCCGATGCCGCCCGCGAGTTTGCGATCATGCATGCTGCGGGCGATCACATGGAAGCGCCCCTCGGCGAGGCTGGCATAAAGGGCGAAGATGTCGCTCTCGCGGTCGCCGAGCGCGGTCACCATCGCGGCCTTGGCGAGCAGCGGCTTGGCCGCCAGCGCAGTGGCGATCCAGCGCTGTGATTCCTTGTCCGACAAGTCGCGCTTGTCGTGCGAGACGGTGCGGCGGCCCTGGCGCGTCCACACCCGGCCGCTCACCAGACCGAGGCAGCTGCCGTTCTCGGCGTCCACCGCCAGCATCGGGTGCAGCAGCACCCCGCGGCCGTTGCCCTTGCCGGTCTCCCCGAGCCCGCGCCGGCGTTTTGCAGTGGTTGCGAAGCTGATTTCGCTGGTGTCCTGGATCGCCAGGATGTGGCGGCCTTCCACCGCCGCCACCGTGCCTTGGCTCCAGCTTTCAATCACGCCTGCGGTCGTCACCTTGGCATTGCCGAGGAAGCGGTTGAACCGCACTTCCTGGGCGCGGTTGCCTTTGGCCAGCCGCCGCAGACAGACATCCTTGCCCGCCACCATGCATTCGATGAGCGCCGCCCCCCTTTATCGAGACGACGATCCCCGAACCGACCCAATGACCAGTCAATTTGCGCCAGCATGCCGACACCTCTGCCAAAACCGAGGTGTCGCAATACAAATCACACGAATTCCCGATTCTGGAATCCCCTGAGCCAGACGTGAGTCAATCCGTCGCACCAGATGTGTGCATGCCCTAGCGCCTGCGCGGGGACGACAGAAAGAAAGACGCTCTCCCGCCGCCCTTTTCAATCCGCCCAAACCCTGCTTAGAAGCGCGGCATGAGCGAATTCCAGACCGCCGCACAACTCCTGCAACAGGGCCTCTTCCACCACCGCCAGGGCCAAGTGGGGCTGGCCATGGAGCGCTATACGGAAGTGCTGCGCAACGATCCCGACAACGGCGAGGCGCTCTATTACGTGGCCGTGGTGGCCTGTCAGGAGGGCCAGTACAAGCAGGGGGCCGAACTCGTCCGCAAGGCGATCGGCTGCGGCCACGACACCGCCAAGGCGCACAATCTGCTCGGCCAGGCGCTCGACCGGCTTTGCGAACCGCTTGAGGCGATCAAGAGCTTCGACCGCGCCATTGCCATCGACCCCGATCTCGCCGACGCCCACGGCAATCGCGCCAATATCCTGGTGGATGCCGACCTGCCGCTGGAGGCGCTGAAAAGCTTCGACCGGGCGCTGACCCTCAACCCCAATTCGCCGGGCGACTGGCTCAACCGGGGCGCCCTGCTCCAGGACCTGGGGCGGCACGCGGAGGCGCTCGAGAATTACGACAAGGCGCTGGCGATCGTGCCGCAGGCGCCGAACATCCTGATGAACCGCGCCAATGCGCTGGCGATGGTGGGCCGCTACGCCGAGGCCGAGGCTGGGTACGACACGGTCACCAGACTTGCCCCCAAGCAGCATCTGGCCTTCGCGCACAAGGGCCTCGCGGTGAAGCACCAGGGGCGCTTCACCGAGGCGCGCGCGCTGATGCAGGAGGCGCTCGCGCTTGAGCCTAAGGACGCGGCGACCTCGTTCGCGCTCGGGCAGTTTCTCCTGCTGATGGGCGAATGGCGCGAGGGCTTTGCCCTGTTCGAGTCGCGCGGCAACCTGAAGGCGCCGGCTTATACACCGCTCGATCATCCGCGCTGGAATGGCGAACCGCCGGGCGATTTCCGTCTGGTGCTGGTGGCCGAACTAGGGCTCGGCGACACGGTGCAGATGGCGCGTTACGCATCGCTCATGGCCGGGCGCGGCTATCCGGTGTGGCTGCTGGCACACGAGACGCTGGCGCCGCTGCTGCACACTTTGCCTGGCGTCGAACGCGTGGTGACCTCGGCCGCGGCGCTCAAGGCCGATCCGCGGCGCATTTTGTGGCTGCCGTTGATGTCGGCGCCGCGCATGCTGCATCTGACGCCGAACACGATCCCGGCGCAGGAACCTTATCTGACGGCGGACCCGGCGCGCGTGGCGCAATGGGCCGAGCGCCTCAGGGGCGACGGCTACAAGATCGGCATCGTCTGGCAAGGAGCGACGGGGGCAAGTGCCGCTCCCCTCGCCGCGCTGGCGCCGCTGGCCGAGATCCCCGGCGTGCGGCTGATCTCGCTGCAGAAGCAGCCGGCGGCGGCGGAGATAGCCGCTGTACCTTTCGGCAACAGGATCGAGCGCGTGCTGAACGAGGCCGACCTCTCGGCCGACGCTCTGCTCGAACTGGCGGCGCTGGTGGCCAATCTCGACCTCGTGGTGAGCATCGACTCGCTGCCGGCGCATCTCGCAGGCGCGCGCGGCAAGCCGGTGTTCACCGCCGTGCCGGCAGTACCGGACTGGCGGTGGCTCACAGAGCGGGACGACACCCCGTGGTACCCGACGATGCGCCTTTTCCGTCAGGACCAAAGCCGGCAATGGAGCCCGGTCTTCGAGCGCATCGCCGGCGCGATCCGCGAGCGGATGGCGGCGGCCGTCGCTTGATGCGACGCGGAACGTTCAGTTCTTCGTCCTGTCCACCGAGGCGCTGTTGGCGATCCACGGCATCATCGCGCGCAAGTTCTCGCCGATGGACTCGATCGGGTGCTCGGCCATGCGGGGCGGGCCGCTTTGAAGCTCGTCTGATTGACCTTGTTCTCCAGCATCCAATCGCGTGCAAAGCGGCCGGACTGGAAATCGGCGAGTACGCGCTTCATCTCGGTCCTGGTGTCGGCGGTGATGATGCGGGGCCCGCTGACATACTCGCCGTATTCAGCGGTATTGCTGATCGAGTAGTTCACGTTGGCGATGCCACCCTCGTAAAGCAGATCCACCAT
>DATATI010000062.1 GCA_036268875.1 Polyangia bacterium
GTCCCGCGCCCCCCCGCGACGGGTCTCCGACGGCGTAGCCGTCTGCGACCCACGCGATCGTTCGCGTGCTTCTTGGGGGCGCCGCTTACCTCGGAGCCGCAGCGCTGGCCGTAGCCGTCTGCGACCCACGCGATCGTTAGATGCGGGACCCTCGAAGGGTCCCGCGGCCCCCCGCGACGGGTCTCCGACGGCGTAGCCGTCTGCGACCCACGCGATCGTTAGCGTGGCCATCGACCCGTAACGCGCCTGCGTGTTAGGGTTCGCGCCATCATGTTCACGGGAGTCATCACCGCCATCGTCACGCCGTTTCGCGGTGACGCTGTCGACGAAGAATCATTGCGCAAGCTCTGCGACGATCAGATCGCGAACGGCATCGACGGGATCGTTCCGGTGGGAACCACCGGCGAATCCCCCACCCTGACCTTCGACGAGCACGTCCGGGTCATCAAGGTGGTGGTGGAGGCGGTCAAGAAGCGCGTGCCGGTGATCGCCGGGACCGGCTCGAACTCCACCCGCGAGGCCATCGAGCTGTCGCAAGCGGCGCAAAAAGTGGGCGCCGACGGCTTGCTGCTGGTGACGCCGTACTACAACAAGCCCGGCCAGGAGCATCTGTACCGCCACTTCAAAGCGGTGGTGGACGCGGTTCCTCTGCCGACGGTGGTGTACAACGTCCCCGGCCGCACCGGCTGCGATCTGCTGCCCGACACGATTGCCCGTTTGTGCGATCTTCCGGCGGTGGTCGGAGTGAAGGAAGCCACCGCATCGGCGTTGCGGGCGGCGCAGATCATCGCCAAGGTCGGCGATCGGCTGGCGGTGCTGTCGGGGGACGACGCCACGGCGTTCGCGCTCTACGCGCTCGGTGCCAAGGGCTGCATCTCGGTGGTCAGCAACGTCGCCCCGCGCGACATGAGCGCGATGTGGGACGCCGCGGTGGCTGGCGACTGGAAGAAGGCGCGCGAGCTGCACTACAAGCTGCTGCCGCTGGGCGAAGAGCTTTTCATTGAAGCGAACCCGGTGCCGGTGAAGGCGGCCCTGTCGATGATGGGTCGGATCGCCGACGAGCTGCGCGCGCCGCTTTATCCGCTGGCGCCGGCCAACCGCGAGCGCATCCGCGCGGCGCTGCAGCGCTGCGGGCTGCTCTAGGAGCGGCGTGGTAAACGCGCGCATCGGAGTGCTGGGCGCCGACGGCCGAATGGGCCGGGCCATCGTTCGCGCCATCGCCGCCAACCCGGGCGCGATGCTAGCGGCGGCGGTGGAACGTGCCGGGTCGCCGGCGCTGGGCCAGGACGCCGGCATCGTCGCCGGCGTCGGCGCGCGCGGCGTGCTGATTCAAGAAGGCCTGCCCCACAAGGGCGTGGCCCAGGTGTGGGTCGACTTCTCGGTGCCGGCGGCCAGCCTGACGGCGGCGCAAGCAGCGGCGGCCGGCGGCGTCGCCATGGTGATCGGAACGACCGGTTTTTCGGCGGCGCAGAAGGCCGATCTGGCGGTGGCGGCGCGCGAGGTGCCGATCGTCTTCGCCGCGAATACCTCGGTCGGCGTCAACGTGCTCTTGAAGACCGTCGGCGACGTGGCGCGCGCTCTGGGGCCCGCATACGATCTGGAGATCGTCGAGACCCACCACCGGAACAAGCGCGACGCGCCCTCCGGAACGGCGCTGCGCCTGGCCGAGGCGCTGGCCGAAGCGACCAAGCGTGATCTCGCGGCCACCGCCCGTTACGAACGGCACGGCGAGATCGGCGCGCGCACTGACGGGGAGATCGGGATCCAGGCCATCCGCGGCGGCGACGTGATCGGCGATCACACCGTGTTTTTCCTGGGCAACGGCGAGCGCATCGAAATAACCCACCGGGCCACGTCGCGCGACACCTTCGCCCACGGCGCGGTCCGCGCGGCGCTGTGGGTCGAACGTCAGATGCCCGGCCTCTACGATTTTCGCGACGTTCTCGGTTTGTAGCTAAGATTCGGGGGATGCCTCGTCCTCGCCTTGCTGCGGCCCCCACCGACTTCAGTCAGTTGCCGACGGAGGCTTTGAACCCGCGCGCGCGCCATCTGGACACGATGCAGCCCGAAGAGATCGCGCGGTTGATGCTGAGCGAGGAGATCAAGGCGGTGAAGGCGGCGCACGCGCGCGCCGATTTGATCGGGCGCGCGGCGCGCTTGGTGGCGGGACGACTGGCGGCGGGCGGGCGCCTGGTTTACGCCGGCGCGGGGACGTCGGGACGCCTCGGCACGCTGGACGCCGTCGAGTGCGTGCCGACCTTCGGGGTGCCGCCGTCGCGGGTGGTGCCGATCATCGCCGGCGGGCCGCAGGCCCTGACCCGTTCGGTGGAAGGCGCCGAGGACGAAGGCCGCGAGGCCGAGCAGCGGCTGCGCCGCGCGGCGGTCGGACCGACGGACGCCGTGTGTTGCATCGCCGCTTCCGGCGTCACGCCCTTCGCCCGCGCCGCGCTGGAGTACGCGCGCTTCCGTCGGGCGGCGTCCATCTTTGTCACCTGCGGCGGCGCCGCCTCCACCGCTGCCCTGGCCGACGTGGTGATCGCGCTCGACACCGGGCCGGAGATCATCGCCGGATCGACCCGCCTCAAGGCCGGCACCGCGACCAAGGTGGTGCTGAACGCCATCTCGACGTCGGCCTTCGTGCTGCTGGGGAAAACCTATGGCGGCCTGATGGTCGATGTGCGGCCCACCAACGCCAAGCTGTGGGCGCGGGCCACGCGCATCGTGCGCGCGCTGAGCGGTCTGCCCGACGAAGACGCGCTGAACCTGCTGGAGAAAGCCGGCGGGCGCGCCAAGGTCGCGTTGGTCATGCACCACGCGGAGGTGGGCGCCGCCCGCGCCAAAGAGCTGCTGGTCGAACACAAAGGATCGCTGCGCGCCATCGTCGGCGACATCCCGCTGGGCGCGATCGCACCAGGCGAGGACTAGGGGTGGCCGCGCCCGGCACCGATCCGCTCGCTGCGCTGCTGGCCTTGCGCCAGCGACCGACGCGGCTGGTGGTGGGTTTGCTGTCGGGGACCAGCGCCGATGGAACCGACGCCGCCCTGTGCGAGATCAGTGGCTGTGGCGAGGCCACGCAACTGAAGATGCGCAGCTTCGTGATGACCCCGTTTTCGCGCCCGTTGCGCGAACGCATCTTCCGCCTTTCCGAGGCCGATGCTTCGGAGCTGTGCGACCTGGACGTCCTGCTGGGACAGGCCTTCGCCGACGCCGCGCAGGCCGCCTGCGACGCCGCCCGAACGCCGATCGACGCCGTTGATCTGATCGGCTCGCACGGACAGACGGCCGTGCACCATCCGCGCTCGGCGGGCGCACTGGGTGCCACCTTGCAGATCGGCGAGCCGGCGGTGATCGCCGAGCGCACCGGCCGCCCGGTGATGAGCGATTTCCGCGTGCGTGACGTGGCCGCCGGCGGCGAGGGCGCGCCGCTGGTGCCGCTGGTTGATCATTTGTTGTTTCGCGCCGCCGGAAAAAAACGCGCCCTGCAAAACATCGGCGGCATCGCCAACGTCACGTTGGTGCGCACGCGGCTGGAAGAATTGATCGCCTTCGACAACGGCCCCGGCAACATGCCCCTGGACGCCGTGGCGCGCGCTGCCTCGGGCGGCGCAGAGAGCTTCGACGCCGGCGGCCAGCGCGCGGCGCGCGGCCGGATCGACCGCGGGCTGCTGGACGAATTGAACCGCCATCCGTACCTGAACCAGCGTCCGCCCAAATCAACCGGACGCGAGCTGTTCGGCAAGGACTTCGTCTATCCACTTTTATCGCGCTTCGAAGGCCGGCTTGACGATCTGCTGGCCACCCTGACCCGCTTCTCTGCCGAGGCCATCGCCCGCAGCTACCGTGAGCTCTGCCCCGCCCTGCCCGACGAAGTCTACGTGTCGGGCGGCGGCGCCTTGAACGCCACGCTGATGCGCCACCTCGGCGAGCTGCTGGCGCCGATCCCCGTCGCCACCACCGACGCCCTGGGCGTTGATCCCAAGGCAAAGGAAGCGGTCGCATTCGCCGTGCTGGCCAACGAAACGTTGTTCGGTCACGCCGGCAACGTCCCGTCGGTCACGGGTGCGCGCGGGCCGCGGGTGCTGGGGAAGGTTTCGTTTTAAGAGCGGGAGGGGGTAGCGTCGGTCCTGATCAAACCCTACGGGAAACCAGGAACCGTCATTTGGATGATCTTCGCTGCCGTCGGAGAACCAGACGCCCCATTTCCCACGGCGATCATCGTCTTGCCATCGGGCCCACCAAAAGCCACGTTCGTGCCGTAGTTCTCAGCGGTGTTGATGAGGTTTTTGGCGCAGTCCATACCGATGCCGTCGCCGCCCGGTCCCGCTTGGCTGGTCTTGGTCGTCGGAGTACCATTGTCATCCAAATTCCAAACGCCCATGCCGACCACGTACAGCGTCTTTTGGTCGGGCGAGAGCGCCATCCCGTTCAAACCGCCCTTCTGAATCACGGTCGTCATTCCTGCCGGGCTGATCATCACCAGCGCGGAGCCCAACGCTTGCGGTCGGGTCCCCAGTTCAAAGATGGTGTTGGAAAAATAGATCGTGCCGTTGGTGTGGCTGATCAGGTCATTGGGCGAATCCAACATCTGACCGCCCGCCATCGTCGCCAGCGCTTTGCCTTGCTTGGTGATAACGTCGTACTCCATCACGGCGCGCGGACCGTGGCAGGCGCCGAGCAAATTACCGTTGGCGCTGACGCCGAGCCCGTTGCAACCGACGTCGTGCAACCAGACCTCGCAAGAACCGCCCAGGGTGTATTTGATGATGTCGCCTGAACTAAAATTGGTGACATTTTTGTCTCCCTGCACGAAGTTTGAGAAGAAAAAGGCGTTCTGGCTGGCAATCCAGGTCGGGCCTTCGTTGTATCCGTAGTTGTACTTGAAGCCGTTGCAAATGTTCGTGGTGGTGCCGGCATTCTGCGGGAGGAACGGCCCAGGGGGACATGTAAATGGCTTGTAAGCAGTGCTGGCATCAGATCCAGAGTCTGCGGTCGTCATGTCGGTGCCGCCGTCTGCGGCGCCGCCGGTGCCAATGGCGCCACCGGTGCCTGCGATCGAACCGCCAGTCCCGGACGCCCCACCCGATGCGCCACCGCCGCTGCCTTGTGCGCCGCCCGTACCCGTCGACGTTCCGCCTGATCCACCGGCAGACGCGCCACCGGAACCCGAATCAGGAGTGGATCCTCCTCCTCCGTTGCTGCAACCGGCGAGCAAAGCTAACGCGCTGACCAGGACAGGGCTGATGGACTTCATGCTCACTCCCCGCGATTGGAAAGCGCCAGATTCCCTCACACAGCCTGCTTTGTCTAGATCGATTCACTGCAGTCCGGGCGCAGTCAGGACCGTCGCGCTCATTCGATTGTCACGTCATCAACGTCCATCTGAAGCGTCCCGCCGGTTGGAGTGTCGTGGGTGAAGGCATGTGTGAAACACACTACTTTGATCCGGTAGATCATCGGGCTCGTTATGGTAGCGGTCAAAGCGATCCATTGGCCCGGTACTCCCGTCACCTCTGGCCCTGCTGCGAAATCGATATCCGTCGTATCCGTGGAGTACTCGAGTTCGCAGGGGGTGCCGTCCTGAAAAGGACCGTTCAGTTTCACCCAAGCCGAAGCGGTTAGACCCTGGACGGATAGGCCAGCGCCACCGCAAAGGAATGGGCCCCTGACGCCAATGTAGACCTGTTCACCTGACGAAGCTCCGAATTGCGATGAGAGCGCGCTCGTTCCGCTATGAGGGTCATTGACGACAATGACACTCCCCCCGTCGGGAATCGTGTCTTGGACGAAGCTCTCAGGCGTACCTTCTTCGAAGCCCCAGCTGCTTTGTGAGCAGGTCCCGTCGCCACACTCCATATAACCCGTGTTACACGAATACCCGCACGCGCCGTTCGTGCAGGTTGTCGCCGTTGCGTTCAGCTTGCTTGGGCACGGCTGACAACCCGTCCCGCATGAATTGACGGTATTGGTCACTCGGCAAACGCCGTCCGGGCAGCTGTGGCCGCCGTTGCTGCAGGTTCCATTGCACGAACGGTTGCTGTCGATGCAGGCGTTGTTGCAATTCTGTTGGCCGTTGGGACAGGTGGGCGTTCCGCACTTCGTGCCGTCGCAGGTCGCTGTCCCGCCGGTCGGGGCGTCGCAGTGAATACAGTTCGGGCCACAAGCGGTGGGATCAGTCTTCGCCTTGCACGATGTCCCGCACAGGTTGAAGCCGTCGTTGCACTCGACGCCGCAGGCGCCGTTGCACAGCGCAGATCCGTTTTGCGGCGCCGAGCAGTGCTGGCAATCCAATCCGCAGAAGTTGATGTCGCTGTTGGACTGGCACTGACCGGAGCAATTGTGCGTCCCATTGGCGCACGCGCCATTGCAGGCGGTGCCATTCGGCTGACACTGTGTGCCGCACAAACTTTGGCCGTTGGGGCACGCCATTCCGCACGTCTGGCCGTCGCAGGTCGCTGATCCAGCCGTTGGCGCCGTGCAAGCGCCGCAGGCGGTGCCGCATGAATTGAGCGACATGTTGTCGAGACATTGGTCTCCACACGCATGAAATCCGGACTTGCAGATCACGCCGCAGGTCGTCCCGTCACAAGTCGCGTGGTCGGCGTTCAGGGGAATCGGGCAGACCATGCAGTGGCTGCCGCAAGAATCGGCCCGCGTCGGATCGACGCAGGTCGACCCAGAATCAACAGCGACATCCATCACCGCGTCAGCGACCTCGGTGTTTGCCCGATCGTTGTCGCTCACATCGGTGTTCGGGCGATCGTCGTTGCTGGCGTCCGTGTTCGCCTGATCGTCGCTGCTGAGATCGGTGTTCGCCCGATCGTTGTTGCTGCGGGCGTCACCGCCATCGCCACCGTCTGTCGCAACCGTGTACTTCGTGCAGGACGCCGGCAGGACCAGCGCCCAAAACAAGATGGCGAAGCGACCAGACTGTTTCCTCATGGGAGCTCCGTATCAAAAATGCCAGTTGGCGGTTACGAATGTCAGGTGAGGCTCGATCGCGGCGGCCAGTTGCGGAAGAGCGGTCGCGCGCGCTGATTGCGCGCTGTCCGGGGCCGACGGCCTGGTCGCCACCAGGACGATCGCCGCGGCGCCGGCCGCGCCAGCGCCGAGCAAAGCACCGATGGCCAAGCCGGTCCAGGTGTCTTTCGAGGTGGCCAGATCGGCGCACGTCGCGGCGTCGGCGCCGGAAAAAGTGTTTCCCGATCGCGCGCAGGTATGATCGATGTCCGTCTTGTGCGCCAGTTGATCGCTCTTGTTGCTGCGGACGATCAACGCGGCCACACCGCCCGCCAGAAGAACCGCGGCGCTAGCACTAGCGGCCCAAGCCGCCGGAGCGTGCCAGGCGGCCGCCGCCGGTTTTTCCGGCGCAGCAACGATGTTGCCCGGGCCGCCGACCGCCGGATCCGGCGATCCCGGCAAAGCGGGCGCTGAACTGAGCGTCAGCTTCACGGTTTCGCGGCTCAGGGTTTCGGCGGTCACTGAAACGTTGCGAATGATCGGCAAATAGCCGGGCGCGCGCACCTCGATCGCGACCGTGCCCGCTGTCGCACGAACCGGTTTAGGCACAATGCCAGTCGGTTAAGCGCGGGCATCAGGCCGCTTCCTGGCGTAGTTACTCATCTTGATCTTCACGGCGCGGGGATATCGACGCTCTGAACGTCGGGGAGGCAGGACCAGACGGGCAATTCTGGCCCGGAGCCGAGCGA